>NZ_JAAARL010000080.1:0-430 GCF_009908205.1 Pseudomonas sp. Fl5BN2
CAAGTAAAGGCTGGACGGCCACGGCCTGGGCAGCCTTGGCAGCACCGCGCAGGTAATCGGCCTGTGGATACGGGCGATTCTCCAGTCCCAGGCGCCCTTTGGCGTCCATCTCGCAGGCTACGATAAACTCCTCAAAACGCTGCGGTCGACGATATACGTCAAAACGCTGCAGCAGTTCCAGTAGCGTTGATGCCTTGAGTTCCAGAGCGCGGTGGCCGTGGGTGTGATATTCGCCCACAAGGAGTGCCAGTTCCTGACAGTCGCGCGGCACTTTGTAGCGCTCGTTGACCGCTTTGATCAGGCGCAGCCCTTTGTGCTCGTGGGCAATGTGTCTTGGCCAGTCCTTTTCAGGTGTAAGCCCTTTGCCCAGATCATGCAGCAGGCAGGCCCAGCGCACGGTCAGTGGCTGATTGTGCAGGGCTGCCTGCTC
>NZ_JAAARL010000081.1:0-429 GCF_009908205.1 Pseudomonas sp. Fl5BN2
GACTATTAAAGATTTTCTCGTCTCCCTTGGATTTGGCATTGATGAAGCCGGATACGAGAAATTTGAATCTGTTCTTGCTGGCGTCACCGCAAATGCCATAAAAACAGGGCTGGCGGTGGAAGGTGCGGCGCTGTCCGTTGTTGCGTTTACGGCGAAAATTGCCTCCGGTCTGGATAATCTCTACTGGGCATCTCAACGCACCGGCGCGACGGTTCAGGGGATTCAGTCGATTGGCTACGCAGTTTCGCAGGTGGGCGGTAGTGTGGACGCGGCGCGGACTTCGCTGGAAAGCCTCTCCCGGTTTGTGCGTAATAATCCCGGCGCGGAAGGCTTTCTGAACCGCCTGGGCGTACAGACCCGGGACGCCAGCGGGAATATGCGCGATATGGCCGCCATTTTTACGGGCGTCGGCCAGAAGCTCAGCAGCAT
>NZ_JAAARL010000082.1:0-428 GCF_009908205.1 Pseudomonas sp. Fl5BN2
CTTCCAGATCGCGACCGATGATATTCCGTCCAAAGTCGTCTTTGCCGGATACCGTTTTCTGTTTGCCGGTGCGTTGCTGCTGCTCTTTGCCCTGGCCCAGCGTAAACCGATTGGCAGGCTCACACCCACGCAGTTTGGTCAGCTCACGATCCTCGGGCTGACCCAGACCACCATCCAGTACACCTTCTTTTATATCGGCCTTGCTTACACCACCGGGGTGAACGGCTCGATCATGAATGCCACCGGGACCTTCTTCAGCGTGCTGCTGGCGCACTTTATCTACCACAACGACAAACTCAGCTATAACAAAACGCTGGGCTGTGTTCTGGGCTTTACCGGCGTGATGCTGGTGAACTTCCACGGCGGGTTAAGTGATTTCCAGTTTGTCTGGCAAGGTGACGGATTTGTGGTGCTGGCGGCCTTTATTC
>NZ_JAAARL010000083.1:0-428 GCF_009908205.1 Pseudomonas sp. Fl5BN2
ACATAAAGACCGTCAGCAATACTGGAATGCGCTACCGCTGGAAAAAGCGGGCGCAGCCAAAATTATCGAGCAGTCACAGCTTAGAGTGGATGCTGTCGCCAACACCCTGGCCGGGTGGACGCGAGAAATCTTATTAACCATGGCAGAACGCGCCCGCGCTGCATCCATTCCGGATGCCACCGAGCGAGTGGCAAATGAAGTGAGCCGGGCTGCCCTGGCGTAATTGTAGCGATGCCTTTTGCATCGTATGAATTTAAGAAGTTAATGGCGTAAAGAATGAATACACAACAATTGGCAAAACTGCGTTCCATCGTGCCCGAAATGCGTCGCGTTCGGCACATACATTTTGTCGGCATCGGTGGTGCCGGTATGGGCGGTATTGCCGAAGTTCTGGCCAATGAAGGTTATCAGATCAGTGGTTCCGATTT
>NZ_JAAARL010000084.1:0-423 GCF_009908205.1 Pseudomonas sp. Fl5BN2
ACCGACGGCATGATCAACAACCTCAAGGCGTGCCAGACCGCCTTCAGCCTCGCCAACGATGTGCCGACCTGCACCGGCGCCCGTGATGGCACCTGCCTGACCGCCGCGCAGAAAACCGTGATGGCGAACCTGTTTGCCGGCGCGCGCAACAGTGCGGGGCAGGCGTTGTACTCGGGCTTTTCGTTTGACGCCGGCATCAGCGGCAGCAACTGGGCGGCGTGGAAGCAAGGCAACTCGATCCAGCTGGATCCTGCAGCGCTGGCGTTCATGTTTACGACCACGCCGCAGCCGGCGTCGGCCATCACGTCACTCACCGCGTATGGCCTGGCGTTCAACATGGACACCGACGCCCCGAAAATCTTCGCCACCGACGCCACGTACACCGAATCGGCGTGGTCGTTCATGACGCCGCCGGATGAGACC
>NZ_JAAARL010000085.1:0-423 GCF_009908205.1 Pseudomonas sp. Fl5BN2
ACCCATTCCTGGGTCCTTTGATTATCTTCAATAAGTAGAATCTTCATGAAAATAATATGCCATAAATCATATGTTATAGAAACAACCTGGTTCATTACAAAATTGTAATGCTGCTGTAAGGTTACCCTGGACGTTTTTTCGCTATCCTCAAAACTCATTCACATGACAAGGATATAAACATGTTAAAGCGTTATTTAGTACTCTCGGTAGCAACGGCAGCATTTTCATTACCTTCTTTGGTTTATGCCGCACAACAAAACATTCTTAGCGTGCACATTTTGAACCAGCAAACAGGAAAACCCGCTGCCGACGTGACAGTCACTCTTGAAAAGAAAGCGGATAACGGCTGGTTACAACTTAATACCGCCAAAACAGATAAGGATGGACGAATTAAGGCACTGTGGCCCGAGCAAACTGCGACTA
>NZ_JAAARL010000086.1:0-420 GCF_009908205.1 Pseudomonas sp. Fl5BN2
CATCATCACCCGGCCTTTGGCGAAGCTATCCGCCACCTGCCCGACAAACGGCGCAAAAAGAATGTAAGCACCTACAAACACCATTTGCAGGATGGGCTGGCTCCACTCCGGATAGAACTGCGCTTTCAGTAACGCCAGAGTGGCAAACAGCAGCGCATTATCGCCAAACGCAGAGAGAAACTGCGCCACGATAACCGCTTTCATCCCCTTCGACCACAACGAAGTGTTAGTGTGCACTGACTCACTCATCGTGTTGTTCCGCTTCGTCTACCCAGCTTTTCAACGTGACAAAGTCAGGTTTGCCGCTGCCAAGTAATGGCATCTGTTTCAGATAGCGAATATCGCGCGGTACAGCAAGCTCCGGCACGCCGTGCTCGCGGGCATACTGTTGTAACTTATCGCGCGTCAGTTCGTTATCCT
>NZ_JAAARL010000087.1:0-419 GCF_009908205.1 Pseudomonas sp. Fl5BN2
CTACATCGTCGAAAGAAGCAAAACTCGTTCAAGTTCGCAAGTTAGGTGCGATAGAGACCATCAATACGAGTACGACGCCGCAGTGGAGCAAGGAAGTTCTGCGACTTACAGGCGGCATGGGCGCTGACTATGTTGTTGAGACGGGGGCGCCGGGAAGCCTCGTTCAATCAATTGCAAGTGCCCGCGCAGGGGGTATTGTCAGTCTGCTTGGAGTGCCTCCCGGTGAAACGATCAATGCCCTGAGCCTTTTACAAACGAGCGCGATTGTGCGAGGGATGATGGTGGGCTCCAGAGAGATGTTCGAAGCACTCAATGCCTTTGCAGGCATAGCCAGGCTTCATCCGATAATTGACAGCGTCTTTGGCTTTGAGCAGGCCACAGAGGCGCTGAAGGTCCTTGCTCAAGGCAACCATTTGGGG
>NZ_JAAARL010000088.1:0-417 GCF_009908205.1 Pseudomonas sp. Fl5BN2
TCGTTAGAATCTTATTCCCAAAAAAAAGGGAATATTCAACAATTTAGTAAATTACTTCACCGCATGCAGGCGAGTAAACTGAAAAATAGAAAAAAATAGATTATTTTAAATGATGAGAACACTATTCAGGTGCTAGAAGTTCACTTTCTATTTTGATAAAATAAATAAGTATTGTATAAAAAGAAAATAAAGTAGGAGTTTGATTATGAAAACAACAATTAAACAAGCAAAACAATACATTAATCAAGAAGTCACAATTGGCGCTTGGTTAACAAATAAACGTTCAAGCGGTAAAATTGCATTTTTACAATTACGTGATGGTAGTGGATTTATGCAAGGTGTTGTCGTTAAATCAGAAGTTGACGAAGAAACATTTAAACTTGCTAAAGACATTACACAAGAATCATCATTATATGT
>NZ_JAAARL010000089.1:0-415 GCF_009908205.1 Pseudomonas sp. Fl5BN2
AAATATCCGATCTGCGGCCCCTGAAGACGAAGAGATGCCCTGACAACGGATCATGCTGCAGAACCTCCTGCACCCGAAGCGCCAAGGAGGGAAAGCCACAGCGCATGTCCGTATATCCGCGCCTTCCTGGCGGGCACCCTTGATCCCGAATATTCCCGTCAGCTGACCGAGCAACTACGACAGGCAGGCGTCCCGGTTTGACCATGCCGTCGCTGGCAATTAATCTGAGCACGTGGCGGATGTTTGCAAGCAGACCCGGATGTTTGCGAGCACATTGGCAAAGAGCGTGAGCACGACGCCCGCTCCATTGTCAGATAATTCGAGCAGAAAATGCCGATGTTTGCGAGCAGAGGCGCTTATGTTGGCAAGCCGCTACACCTAGCCGTCTGCGTCGAAGGAATTTCCGCCCAAGGTG
>NZ_JAAARL010000008.1:0-283035 GCF_009908205.1 Pseudomonas sp. Fl5BN2
TCGCTGCCCCCCCCGCCTGATCCGAACACTTGCTAGCAAAAAGCCAGTCGGTTTGACCAAAAACAATTTCTGCACAGAAAAAAGCAGAAACCGCCAATAGGCACTTGCTATTCATTGAATAAGAATTATTCTCATTGAATCCCATTCAAGGAGACGAGAACCATGACTTATTTGATTGATGCCTGGCTGGACCGCCCACACCCTTACCTGCGAATCCTGCATCGGGAAACCGGGGAAGTCTGTGCGGTATTGGAAGAAGAAGCCCTGAGCGAGCTGCAGGACCAGGGAGATCTGGACCTGAATGGTTTGAGCTCCAGCGAGCCGCTGGTACTCAAGGAATTGGTGCGCAACCTGTTTTTGTTCTGCTACGCCAGAGCCTTACGGCCGACCGGCACCGATGGCCAAGGCCTGAGCGCAAAAATCCGTCTATGAAACCTAAACCGATCAAGGGGCAAGCTTGCTTGCGATGAACAGACCGCCGATGCGGCCTCCTCACCACCAGCAAGCTGGCTCCTGCACCGGTTACAGAACGTCCAGCAGCTCGACGTCGAACACCAGAACGCTGTGCGGCGGGATGCTGCCCACACCTTGTGCGCCGTAAGCCAGTTCGCTCGGCACGTACAGACGCCATTTGCTACCGGCGTTCATCAGTTGCAGCGCTTCGGTCCAGCCAGCGATCACGCCACCTACCGGGAACTCAGCAGGTTGGCCGCGCTCGTAGGAGCTGTCGAACACAGTGCCGTCGATCAGAGTGCCGTGGTAGTGAGTGCGCACACTGTCTTCACGGGATGGCTTGGCGCCGTCGCCCTGAGTCAGTACTTCGAATTGCAAGCCGGAAGCCAGAGTAGTGATGCCTTCACGCTTGGCGTTATCAGCCAGGAATGCCAGGCCGGCACCTGCTGCCGCTTCGGCCTTGGCAGCTGCTTCAGCCTGCATGATTTCGCGGATGACTTTAAAGCTGGCGGACATTTCTTCCTGATCCACACGGCTTGGCTTGCCGGCGAAAGCGTCGGTCAGACCAGCCAGGATCGCATCCAGGCTCACACCCGGTGGCGGGTTGTCGCGCAGTTGGTCGCCCAACTGACGGCCAATGCCGTAGCTGACGCGGGTTTCGTCGGTGGACAGATTTACTTCGGACATGACACTGCTCCGCTGTGCGGACGGCTCGGGAAAGGCCGTGGAAACACAGGGCCTTCCGGAGCGCCCGGAACCAAAAGGGCGAGCAGACTAGCACAGAAGTTCGGCGATAATCAGCGCAACCCCGGCACTACCAGCCGGAGCGCAGGGTGATCGGTACCTTCAGGCTTTCTTCGGCGCTGGCGGACAAACCACACATCTCGTCATGCACCGAAGTGTGAATCAGGTTGAACGGCAGCTTGGGGAAGGACTGCAGCACTTCACGGGCATGCTCCACCGAACGCAGATGAAACATTTGTCCACGAGCATCACTCAGCGGGTACGCCGCCCCGTGCATGCGTGCCTCAAGCAGATAGATCCCGCCTTCAAGGGAGATCAGGTTCAACTCGTCGACTTTTCCAGCAATGGCGTAGGCATTCATTTCCTGCAGGTTCATGAGTGCACCTCGTGCAATTGGAGCCCGTGACAGCTACAGGGATATGCCCCGCCCAGGAAAAGCACAAGCCGTAAACAACGCCGCCCGTCCGTTTTGCAACGGCCGGGCGGCGCTCGCTTCATCAAAAAAGCAATCAGTGCTTGGTCAGTTTATCCAGGTAACCCATGGCGAACGCCGAAATCACAAAAGTCATGTGAATCACCACGTACCACAACAGGTACTCGGTGGGGGTGTTCTTGGCGTCCATGAACACTCGCAACAGGTGGATCGAGGAGATTGCCACGATAGAGGCCGCCACCTTCATCTTCAACGAAGAGGAATCCATCTTGCCCAGCCAGCTGAGTTTTTCCTTGTCTTCATCGATGTCCAGTTGCGACACGAAATTCTCGTAGCCGGAAATCATCACCATCACCAGCAAACCGCCGACCAGCGCCATGTCGATCAACGACAACAGAACCAGGATCAGGTCGGACTCGGCCATGGAGAACACATTGGGGATAACGTGGAAGACTTCCTGGAAGAACTTCAGTGCCAATGCCAACAGCCCCAGGGACAAACCGAAGTAGATCGGCGCCAGCAGCCAGCGCGAGGCATACATCGCATTCTCGATAAAACGTTCCATTGAATCTCGTACCAGGATAAAAAACGGCAGCGAGTATATCAGCGCTCCAAAAGGCCATAAACCACAGATAAGCGCCTGATCCACGGGTTTTTCCCAGCGTTTTTTCTGCTAGTGTCGAAGTCATTCATACCGCTCACTGACATTGGACAGGAAGACTGGAAAATGGATTTGCGATTGCCTTTGGCGAGCCTCGCCCTTTGTGTGGCGCTGCTGAGCAGCAGCGGCTGTTCGCCCAGCGACGAAAAGAAACAGGCCAGCCTAGAAGAACGCACCACGCAATTTGAAAAATCCCTGGATGCCATCCAGGACCCCAAGCTCAAAGAAGCCATTACCGACCTTGGCGGCTCGCTGCTGCTGCTTGAGCGTGCACAGGTCAAGCTTGCCAACAAGCCGATCGACACCGAATACGGCGACGACAGCCTGGTCCTGCTCAAGCACTACCCCACGCCACAAGCCCTGGTGGACACCTACGTCAATGGCCTGTTCGTGCTGCGCAAGCCTTCCAGCTCGGACTACCTGACCGATCTGCAGCCGGTGTTTCCCTTCAGTTTCGAAATGCCGGCACAGTTTCCCTTCCCTCACGGGCTGGAGTGGCAATCAGTCACCCTGAGCAACAAGAAGGTCATCCCGTTCCAACCTGAGTGGTCAGAGACCGACCCCGGAATTCAACTGAGCCCTTCAAGCTCCAACCTGACCAATCCGGATGACCTGACCATAACCTACCCCTTCATCGAGGGCCTGGAGGTCGACAACAAGAACCAGCCGCAACCAGTCTCCTTGCTCGGCAAGCTCGAAGTGATTGCCCCCAGTCGCGTGCTCAACTTCGAACTGACCAAGGCCGATATCGGCAAACCTCGCCAAGACGGCAACATCAGCCTGACCCTGCTGTCGCTGGAGAAAAACGTCGCTGAAATCGAACTGAACAACAGCACTCCGCTGCCTGAAGAGGCCAATGACGCTTCGCTCAATCCTTTTTTGGCACAGGCCCGTGACAGCACTGGGCAGATCCTCTCCCGCGCGGGCTCGATCAACGAAAGCGCCCCGCAAATCGCCTTCTACAGACAGCAACTGGCCGAGATGCAAAAGCAGAAAAGCTGGAGCAATGAATTCGAGAAACAATTGGAGGACGAGCAAAAAGCCTTCGATCAACAACACACCACTCATTACGCCAAGGTGTATTTCAACGGCCTGGTGGACAAACTGGAGGTTGCCGTACTCGACTTTGCCCAGGCCAGCGTAACGCTCAAGGACTTGGACCTGCCGGTACATCGCTTTGACCGGAGCACCACCGACAAGACGATCCAGCCGCTACCCATGCCAGTGATGGTCTATGACGATCAAGCCGCCAACTACCTCAAAGGGGCGGAGCTTGACGAAGATACATTGAAAAAAACCGTGACCATCAGCCAATCGGTGGAAGACGCCAGTGCCGCGCGTATCGAGTTCAGTCACCCACGGACCTTCAATGACGAACTGCTGGGATCGGAGTTCAGTGCCGGCGACACCCCGCTGACTTTCTTCACCGAGAACGACAAGGGCCAACGCGGCGAACCTATCGAACTACCGGACGAGGCGTTCGAAATCGACCCCATACGTGGCGTCATCACCTACGACCTGAACCTGTTCCCGGAAACCCCAGCGTACGCCGTTGGCTCCATTCCGCTGTTCCTGGCCAGCATCGAGAAAAAAACCATCAGCACCCAACAGCTGCCCAAAGGCCTGGAGTTCAAGGGCAACGCGCTGATTGTCGACCAGAAACTTTTTCCCGCGGACGCGTGGCGCTTTTACGCCAAGGATGACAGCGGCCAGTATCTGAAGGAGATTCTTGCGGTCAGCCATGGCGCCCCGAACAACGGCCACGCACTGTTCGACGTGCACTACTTCTACGGTCAGCCCAGCCAACTGGAAAGCTACGAACGCAGCGAACTCAATACCGTCGAATACGGCTTCGAAGTCAAACTGGACAAGACCGAATCGACGCCCCCTGCCCCTTAAGGACGGTGATGACCCGCGGTGCTGCTGGCCACACATCAACAGCCCATAGGGGTCAGCGTTCAAGGGAACTGGAAGTCACCGGCGCTGCGTCCGCGCTCGCCGTTGATCTGACGCAGCTGGGCCTGCAAATGCAGGCACCAGATCTGTGGATCATCGGCTAACCGGTAACCGTGAGTCGTCAGGCTTTCAACGATCGAATCAAGAATGGACTCCGCCACCACAGGACCGCAGAACGGGCCCTGTGACTTGATTGCTGAGGGTTGTTCACCGGCCATTCCGGCGGCGAAGAGCAGGGTCCACATACCGTTGTCTCCCGCCAGCGGGCGGACGATGCATTCGATACGAGTAACCAGGCCAAGACATTGGCGAGTGAGACAAAGGTTGCGCGACATGGCGGCGACCCTCGGTAGATCCACTATTCAGCCTTCAGCAGAAGGCTGTTTCGATCCAGCGACGACTGTCGTTCTCCTTGCCCTGAGAATAGAAGAAAAGCCTGATAAGCAAAGTTGACCGATTCAACAGGCGCCGAATGGTCTATCTTGAAAAATTGACGTCATCCGGCTGACACCAATGGCGAGGTTCAACGTCCTCGCCAATGGCTGGCGTCATGCCGGCTTGATTTCCGTTAGCGCCTCTTGTGCCAGCTCCTTTTCCGCCTCTTTCAAGTCCTCTTCACTGATCATCTCGGCAATCACCCGCAGGCGCTCCACCACCCGTGCGTTGACGCTGCCCTCTGGGAACTGTCCTTCGGCATCCGGTTCTCCGGCCGGCTCCCCCACCAGCAGGCTCAGGGCCTCATCGGCCTGACGCACCGCATACACGTGGAACTTCCCGGCACGCACTGCCTGCAGCACCTTCTCGTCGAGCATCAAGGTGGCGACGTTGGCCTGGGGAATGATCGCGCCCTGCTCTCCGGTCAAGCCACGAGCTTCGCACAGACGGAAGAAGCCCTCGATTTTCTCGTTGACCCCACCCACAGCCTGCACCTCACCGAACTGATTGATCGAGCCGGTGATGGCGAAACACTGCTTGAGCGGCGTCTTCGACAGCGCCGAAATCAAAGTACAGGCTTCACCCAGCGAAGCACTGTCGCCGTCCACATAACCGTAGGACTGCTCCAGGGCGATACTTGCGGAGATCGCCAGGGGGAATTCCTGGGCATAACGACTGCCCAGGTAACCGGTGAGGATCATCACCCCCTTGGAGTGAATCGGCTGGCCAAGATTGACCTCACGCTCAATGTCGACAATGCCGCTGCCACCGGGATAGACCGTGGCGGAGATCCGCGCCGGCACGCCAAACGCCGAGTCCCCCACTTCCAGCACCGTCAGGCCGTTGCACTTGCCCACGGCCGCACCGTCGGTGTCGATCAGGATGATACCCGCCAGCATGTCATCGAGAATCCGTGCCGAGACCCGCCCGGTACGAGTGGCCTTGGCCTTCAGCGCACGCTCGATATGCCCGGCGTCGGTCATCTCGTCCGAAGCCAGATGACGGATGAAGTCAGCCTCGCTGACCAACTGGAACAGATCGCCGATCCGAGCCGACAGACGTCCCTGGTGCTCCGCCAAGCGCGCACTGTAGGTGGCCAACCGCGCAACCGCATCAGCAGTCAACGGAGCCATGCCCTCCTCCGAGGTCCGGGTTTTCAGCAACTGAGCAAACTGCTCCAGGCTCTCATCCACCATCGGGATGTCTTCGTCGAAATCCACCAGCACCCGGAACATCTCCTGGAAGTCCGGATCCAGGTCCTGCAGCGTGTAATACAGCTGGCGGGCGCCAATGATGACCACCTTGACCTGCAACGGGATCATCTGCGGCGTCAAGGTCACGGTGGCCAGGCGTCCCATCTCGCCCAGGGGCGACTCCATCTTCAGCTTGCGCGACTGCAAGGCGCGTTTGAGGGCGTCCCAGACAAAAGGCTCACTGAGCATCTTCTCGGCTTCCAGGATCAGGAAGCCGCCATTGGCCCGGTGTAGCGCGCCCGGACGCAGTTGCCGATAAGTGGTGTAGAGCGCGCCCTGGTCGGTGCTGTACTCGATCCGACCGAACAGGTTGTCATAGGTCGGATGGGGCTCAAATACCACCGGAGCGCCGCCGTTGGCCGGGTGACCGACCACCAGGCTCGGGCAGTACTGCTCCTCCAGCAGCTTGCGCGCCACCGCGTCGGTCTTGCTGTCATCCACCAGTTGCTCGACCACGGTTTTCAGCAAGTAGACCTGCATGGCCTGCAAATACCCGCAGACCGCGGCGTTCTCTGCGTACTTCTCCGACAAAGGCGCCAGCAATGGCTGCAAGGCCAAGGTGATGGTTTCCTCGTTGAGCTGACGCAACTGATTGCTCGACTCGCGCTTCCACTGTGGCAGGCTTGCCAGCTCTTCGTTGAGGCGCTCTTCCAGGACAGAAATGTCCTCATGGAAGCGCTCGCGATCAACCTCCGGCAACTGGGCGAACTCGGCCTCGTCCAGGGCCTTGCCTTCGAACATAGGGGTAAAGGCGATGTTGCTGCTGTCGCGGTACAGCGCCACATCCTTTTCCAGGGCCAAACGTTCGATCACATCCAGAGCACGGTCGTAACGCTGGTTGAAGGCTCGATCAATGGCGCTCTTCTTCTGCTGATAGGACGGGTGCTCGAACACCGCCGGAAAGGTCGCCAGCAGGTTATCGATCAGCCCGTTGATGTCGGTGATGAAACTCCCCGCGGCAGCGGCCGGCAGTTCCAGCGCCCGAGGCTCCCGAGGCTCGTCGAAGTTGTTGACGTAGACCCAGTCCGATGGGGTCTGCAGGCGTTTGCCTTCGGCCTTCAAATAGCGTTTGACGAAGGAGAAGCGACCGGTTCCCGGCTCGCCCATGACAAATACGTTGTAACCGGGGCGCGGCATCGCCACGCCGAACTGCAAGGCTTCAACCGCACGCTCTTGGCCAAGCACACCGCGAAAGGGCTCCAAATCATTGGTTGTCGAGAAGCTGAACTGTTCAGCAGAGAAAGGACGGGTCAGCGCTTCAGGCGCTAGACGCAAGCTGGCAGCAACAGGATCAGGCATCGGGCTTCCTTACATCAGGCGGGGCAGATGGCGGCATTCTGGCGCCGGGTATGCCCGGCTGGCAAGGCGCGCCTCAGGGGAAAGCATAGCCAAGCCATGCACCGCCACTCAAGCCAAGTAAAACCTGCTGTGTCAGGCATTGTTTTGTAAAAAAGTACGGAACCCAGCGAACCTGCCTAAACTCCAAACTGCGAGGCTGGATAGATAACCGGCCCACTGGTGCCTGCACGGACCAGTCTCCCTGTCCATTGGTATGCACACAAAGAGATCAACGCTATGAAACGGATTCTTCTCGGTACTCTTTTCACCGCTGTGTCCCTCAACGCCATGGCTCAAGCGCCAGGCGGCCCGGATTGCGGCTGGGGCAACATGCTGTTCCAAGGCCAGCGCGGCACTCCAGCGCACTTCATGGCCTCCACCACCAACGGCACCTCCGGCAACGCGACATTTGGCATGACCTCCGGCACCAACGGTTGCGCCACCAATGCCTCCCTGACTTACGGTGGCAAGTCCTGGTTCGCCATGAACGGCATGATGAACGAACTCTCCGAAGACATGGCCAAGGGGCAAGGCGAAGCCCTGACCACCTACGCCGTGGTACTCGGTGTAGCCCCTGAAGACCGTGCGCACTTTGCTGCGGTCACCCATGAACACTTCCAACAGATCTTCAGCAAGGCTGACGTGACCGCGGAAGACGTGCATACCAATACCCTGGCGGTACTGAAGAACGACCCACGCCTGGCCAAATACGCAACCCAAGCTTAAGCTCGACCCACCCGCTCCTTCCGGGGAGCGGGTTTTATCTTCTGGACCTTGCCCATCTTGGGTCTTTGTATTTCCGACTTAAGTTGCTCACCATGCTCAAACGCCTTGCCTACCTGGCGCTCTGTGTCTGCGCCCCGCTGTATGCCGCGCCCCACATCGACCAACAACGTTTGCAGCAACTGGCCAATGATCCGTTCTGGATTTCCATTGGCCACTATGAAACCGCCAAGCTTGGCGGCTGGCGCAGTTACGTCAGTGATCCGAAGTTCTTTCTCGACCGCGACGGTGCCCACCATCCCGACGCCGAGCTGGCCGCGACCCTGAACGCGCTTTATGCACCGGCCAGCACCAGCGAACGACATGCCCAATGCGTCTACCCGGCCCGCGCCCGCTGGCTCAAGGCACAGCTGGGCCTGAACGACTTGCCCCAGATCGAGTGCGCCGAGTTCAAACAGTGGTTCAAGGATGTGTCGCCGCACAGCACTGTGATGATCTTCCCCGCGGCCTATCTGAACAGCCCGTCATCGATGTTCGGCCATACCTTGCTGCGCATCGACCAAGCCGATGTACAAAGCAACCACACCGCCCTGCTCAGCTACGCAATCAACTTCGGCGCCTACATCGAAGGTTCGGACAACAGCATCCTCTACGCCTGGAAAGGCCTGATGGGCGGCTATCCCGGACTTTTCGCCCTGGTGCCCTACCAGGAAAAGCTCGCGGAATACCGTAGCCTGGAAAACCGTGACTTGTGGGAATACCGGCTGAACCTGACGCAAGTTGAAACCGAGCGCATGGTCGAGCATGTCTGGGAGCTGAAGCAGATCAAGTTCGACTACTTCTTCTTCGATGAAAACTGCTCCTACCGGCTGCTGGAGCTGCTACAAGTGGCTCGTCCCAGCTTGCGTCTGACCGAGCAATTCCCTCTGACCGCCATCCCCACCGACACGGTCAAGGCGGTCAAGGATGCCGGATTGGTGGAGAGGATCGACTATCGCCCGTCCAGAGAGCGCGAGCTGCTCAGCCGCGCCCAGCCCCTGAGCCACGAAGAGCAGCAGTGGGTACTCAACGTCAGCACCGATCAGAAACAGTTGCAGACTGCCGGGTTCAAAGCCCTGCCCCGGGATCGCCAGGCCTTGATCGTCGATGCCGCCTACCGTCTTGAGCGTTATCGAGCCAACGGCCTGGAGCGCGATACCGAGCGCTCCCAGCGCAGCTTCGAACTGCTACGGGCAATCAACCAGAATCCCCCACCGGAACTGCAGATCGAACGCCCTAGCCTACCGGAAGACGGCCACCAGTCCCGTACCTGGCAACTGGGCGTCGGTACCCGGGATGACAAGGCTTTTGCCGAGTATGGCCTGCGCATGGCCTATCACGACTTGAATGACAACGCCGAGGGTTTCCCCCTGGGTGCACAAATCGAGATCCTGCAGATGAAGCTACGCCAGTACGAGGGCAATCACTGGCAGCTGCAACAGCTGGACCTGGCGACCATTCGCTCCCTGACACCGCGCAACGAACTGCTACAGCCCTGGTCCTGGCAAGTCACCGGCGGCCTGGAACGGGTGCCGGGCAAGCATGACGATGAAACCCTGGTCAGCCACGTCAACGGCGGTGCCGGTGGCACCTGGCAACTGGGCCAAGATACCCTGGGCTTTGTCCTGGGCACCGTACGGGTTGAGCACAATGCCGACTTTGCCGGCTTCATCGCCCCGGCTGCGGGCTTCAATTCCGGGCTATTGTGGAAAAATCCACTGGGCAATTTCAGCCTCGAAGCCAAGGGCGACTACTTCACCAATGGCGAAGTCCGCCGCAGCCTGAGCCTTAACCAACAGTGGGAGCTGTCGCGCAACCTGGGCCTGCGCCTGAGTGCACAGCGGGAGTTCAGCCAACTGGCCACTCCGGTCAACGAAGTCATGCTCGAACTCAAGTGGTATCACTATTAGACGTAGCGGCGAGTATCAAGCCTGATCCACTCTTGAGGCCCGATGGCAATCACGCAAGGCTTATCCGTCTTTCACAGATCGCTGACAAACACCCTTCTAGACTTCACTCACACCAAGCTTGGGAGTCGAAAATGTGGCGTTACGGGTGGGCATTGCCGTTGCTGGTGCTGATCAGCGGTTGTGAATCGACCCACGAGCATTTGCTCAGGCTGGGCTATCCGCCGGCGTTTGCCGACGGCTTCGATGATGGCTGCATCAGTGGTCGCCAGGCGGCAGGGGCCATGACCGGAGAGTTTCGCAAGGACGTTCTCCGCGACCTCAAGGATCGTCAATACGCGACAGGCTGGAGCGATGGCTTTCGGCAATGCCAGGCCATGCTGGAGAACCAGGACCGCAACGACTACCGGGATCACCATTGGGATGAGCGCGAGCGTGCCTGGCAACAGGAAAAGGAGCGCGACGCAGCCCGGGCCTATCGCTCGCAGTAAGTCGTTTTCAGGTAACCGTCGAAGTCAAAAGCCTGCAACCATGGCCCAACCCTCCACTCAAGGAGAAAACCATGAGCCGCGCTTTCGTCAATGAAGATCAGGCCGCCGCCCAGGCCGAGCAGCCGGTGGAGCGCCAGATTAGCACTCAACCCAATTACGTCACGCCTCAGGGGCTCGCCGAGCTGCAGGCCAGAGTTGCCCACCTGCATAGCCAGCACATAGAGCAAACCGACTCGGGTGATGCCGCCGATCCACAACGACTGGCAGAGTTGGAGCGCGACCTGCGCTACTTCTCCCAACGCCTGCACAGCGCCATGGTGGTCACTGCAGCAACCTCCACCGACAAGGTGCAGATCGGCAGCCGGGTCACCTTCGCCGATGATCAGAATCACCAGCAAAGCGTGCAATTGGTCGGAGAGGATCAAGCGGATGCGGCCAGGGGCCTGATCAACTGGGCGTCGCCCCTGGGTCGTGCCCTGCTGGGGGCACAACCCGGTGACGAAGTCCTGTGGCAGCGACCGGTGGGGGATCAGGTGATCGAAATCATCCGCATCGAACCGGCCTGAGGCAACTCAAACCACGCCTTGGGCGAGCATGGCATCGGCAACTTTGACAAAACCGGCGATGTTCGCGCCCTTGACGTAGTTGATCCGGCCATTCTCTTCACCGTAGTGCACGCATGCATGGTGGATCGACTGCATGATGTTGTGCAGCTTGCTGTCCACCTCACCGGCGGTCCACAGCAAGCGCATGGCGTTCTGCGACATCTCCAGCCCACTCACGGCCACGCCGCCAGCGTTGGACGCCTTGCCCGGGGCGAACAGGATGCCCGCGTCGATAAAGATATCCACAGCCTCCAGGGTGGTAGGCATGTTGGCGCCTTCGGCGACACAGGTACAACCATTGCGCAACAAGGTATGGGCGGCGGCGGCGTCCAGCTCGTTCTGCGTGGCACAAGGCAGCGCAATGTCGCAGACCAGGTCCCACGGCGTCTTGCCGGCGCGGAACTCCAGGCCGAAGCGACTCGCCAGTTCGCTGATGCGCCCACGCGTGATGTTTTTCAACTCCAGTACCGCCAGCCACTGCTCTTCGCTCAGGCCAGACTCGCAGTACAGGGTGCCTTCGGAGTCCGACAAGGAAATCACCTTGCCTCCCAGATCCATGACCTTGCGAGCCGCGTACTGCGCCACATTGCCGGAACCGGAAATCGCCACGCGCTTGCCTTCGACACGATCACCGCGACGCTTAAGCATTTCCTCAGCGAAGTACACACAGCCAAAACCTGTGGCTTCCGGACGAATCAGGCTGCCGCCATAGCTCATGCCCTTGCCGGTCAGCACCGACGTGAACTGGTTGCTCAGGCGTTTGTATTGGCCGAAAAGGAAACCGATCTCCCGGGCACCGACGCCGATATCACCCGCCGGAACGTCCACATCGGCACCAATATGGCGATACAGCTCGGTCATGAAAGCCTGGCAGAAGCGCATGACTTCGGCGTCGCTCTTACCTTTGGGGTTGAAGTCAGAGCCGCCTTTGCCGCCGCCCATGGGCAGGGAGGTCAGGGAGTTCTTGAACGTCTGCTCGAAGGCGAGGAATTTCAGCACCCCCATGTTGACCGATGGATGGAAGCGCAGGCCGCCCTTGTAGGGACCAATGGCGCTGTTCATCTGGATGCGGAAGCCACGATTGACCCGGACCTTGCCCTGATCGTCGACCCAGGAAACGCGAAACACCACGGTGCGTTCCGGCTCACAAATGCGCTCGAGAATGCCGGAGCTCAGATAGTGCGGATTGGCTTCGAGAAAGGGCCAGAGGCTACGCAGCACCTCTTCCACTGCCTGGTGAAACTCAGGCTGGTCCGGGTCGCGCTTTTTCAGGCGGGCGAGGAAGTCTTCGACGGATTCGATCATGGGAAGTCTCGGCAAATTTATTGTCGTTAAGGGGAGATTTGCCCGGGACTTTATCAACTCAGTCCGCACCGCGACAGCGCAAAATGTCGCAGTTCTGAATTTAAATGGTGCAATAAATATAAATACGCTGGTTTTTCAGGTTTTTTACGCACCGAATTGGTGACAAAAATTGACGGATTTGCACCCACTTTGTACGCCAACAACCCATGGAGAATAGATCGGAAACTGTTGTACCGGGCATAAAAAACGGAGCCCGAAGGCTCCGTTCTTTTCAAGCAGCGACCCGATCAGGCCAGCTTCTTGTGACGCACACGATGCGGTTGTGCCGCGGCTTCGCCCAGGCGCTTCTTGCGATCGGCTTCGTACTCGGTGTAGTTGCCTTCGAAGAACACCGCTTGGGAGTCATCTTCGTACGCCAGGATGTGAGTGGCCACCCGGTCCAGGAACCACCGATCGTGAGAGATCACAATGGCAGCGCCCGGGAAGTCCAGCAGGGCTTCTTCCAGGGAACGCAGGGTTTCAACGTCGAGGTCGTTGGACGGTTCGTCGAGCAGCAGGACGTTGCCGCCCTCTTTCAGGGTCAGGGCCAAGTGCAGACGACCGCGCTCACCACCGGACAGGTCCTTGACGAACTTCTGCTGGTCGCCGCCCTTGAAGTTGAAACGACCAACGTAAGTGCGCGACGGGATCTCGTAGTTACCGATACGGATCTGGTCGGAACCGTCGGAGATCTGCTGGAACACGGTCTTGCTGCCGTCCAGGTCTTCGCGGCTCTGATCCACACAGGCTAGCTGCACGGTTTCGCCGACTTCGATGGTGCCGGAGTCCGGTGTTTCCTTGCCCATCAGCATGCGGAACAGGGTCGACTTACCGGCACCGTTACCGCCGATCACGCCAACGATGGCGCCTTTAGGCATGGAGAACGACAGGTTGTCGATCAATACGCGATCGCCGTAGCCCTTGGTGACGTTCTTGAACTCGATGACCTTGTCACCCAGGCGCGGACCAGCCGGGATGTAGATCTCGTTGGTTTCGCTGCGCTTCTGGAATTCCTGCGATTGCATTTCTTCGAAGCGTTGCAGACGAGCCTTGGACTTCGACTGGCGGGCCTTGGCGCCTTTGCGCACCCACTCCAGTTCTTCCTTCATGGCTTTTTCGTGGGCCGACTGCTGCTTGGACTCGGCAGCCAGACGATCGGACTTGGCTTCCAGCCAACCCGAGTAGTTGCCCTCGTAAGGAATACCGGCGCCGCGGTCGAGTTCGAGAATCCAGCCAGCAACGTTGTCCAGGAAGTAACGGTCGTGCGTGATCGCAACCACAGTGCCCGGGAAGTCGTGCAGGAAGTGCTCCAGCCAAGCGACGGAGTCGGCGTCCAAGTGGTTGGTTGGTTCGTCGAGCAGCAGCATGTCGGGGGCGGACAGCAGCAGGCGGCACAGGGCCACACGACGCTTTTCACCACCGGACAGGAATTCGACCTTGGCGTCCCAGGCCGGCAGACGCAGCGCATCGGCAGCGACTTCCAGCTGACGCTCCAGATTATGACCATCGCTGGCTTGCAGAATCGCTTCCAGCTTGGCCTGCTCGGCCGCCAGCTTGTCGAAGTCGGCATCCGGCTCGGCGTAGGCCGCGTAGACCTCGTCCAGGCGCGCTTGGGCGTCCTTGATCACGCTGACCGCTTCCTCGACCACTTCACGCACGGTCTTGGTCGGATCCAACTGCGGCTCCTGGGGCAGATAGCCGATGTTCAGATCCGGCATCGGACGGGCTTCGCCTTCGAATTCGGTGTCGACGCCTGCCATGATTTTCAGCAGCGTGGACTTACCCGAACCGTTGAGGCCCAATACGCCGATCTTGGCGCCGGGAAAGAATGACAGGGAGATATTTTTCAGGATTTCCCGCTTCGGCGGAACAACTTTGCCCAGCCGATGCATGGTGAAGACGTATTGAGCCATGGTGAACCTAGCGTCAGTGACTGATGAATAGAACGGGCGAGGCCCGTGCCAGGCCATGCGCTGCGCCGACATTGACCATGATCAATACCGGCGGGCGGAAAAAGCCTGATTGTCTGGAGCTGGAACGCTCCCGCGTAACCGGCAAAACTACCTCAATGCACGATCCAGGTCCAGCCAAGCAGGCCTGGCACTTTGCCACAACTCCAGGCATGCTAGCCGCCCTTCGGGCGTCCGGCTTATAGTGCACGTCGCGCCAGCCCAGCCAAACCGCAGGATCACAGCTTGCCCAATGTCTCTTCGCCACAGCCCGCGCGCGTCAATGCCTCTGCGTTGGCTTATCCTTTGCGGGGCACACTCAAGGGAGCACTGGCGACGCTGGTGCTGCTGCTCCTGGCCCTGTTGTTCTGGCAGCTGCTGGATCAACTGCAGCAGACCCGCAAGGACCAGCATCAGCACGCCATCGACTATAGCGCCGACCTGGCCGACCACTTGAGCCTGAACCTGGCGCTCAATGCGCAGATCGCCCTCAATCTGCTGCCGATCGTCGCAGCCCCCGAAGATAGCCAGCAACAGCAGCAACTGCTGCAGAAACTCCGGCGCTCGCTACCCGATGTACGCAGCTTCGCCCTGCTGGATTCCCAGGGACAGATCCTCAGCGACAGCGCTACCAACAGCCAGGACGCGCTCTGGCTGGCTGAGCTAGTGCAACGCAGTCACTCGCAACGTTATTACTACAGCAATGCTGCTGACGGCTCAGTGGTGTATGTGCTGCTGCATCAAACCAGCGGTTCGACCCGCAGCTACTGGATCCTGCGCATAGCGCCCAGCTTCCTCCAGACCCTGGTCCGGCAGAGTGAAGAAGGCTTCAAACCCACCTGGGCAATCGAAAACCGCCTGACCCACCAGGTAATCAAACGCGATGACCGCAGCAGCCCGACTCCGGGCATGCTCGCCCCCGACGAAATGGCCAGCAGCATCCTGCTGGCTCCCCTGAGCAACAGCGACTGGCAACTGCGTGGCCTGTTTGACCAGCGCGCGGTGATCGAAGAACTGCTGCCGGCCTTTATTGGCAAGTGCCTGCTGGGCCTGGCCTTCTCCCTGCTACCGGTGATTGCCCTGCTAGGCATGCGCCGGCGCCAGCGCCAACTGCACGAAGGTCGGCGCCGCTATCAGGATATTTTCGAGGGCACTGGCGTGGCCCTGTGCGTACTGGATATCTCCGGGCTTCCGGGGTTCCTTGAAAAGCACCACTTGCACACCAGCGACCAACTCAAACACTGGCAGAACAGCCACCCGGAGCAGCGGCAACAACTGCTGCAGGAATTGCGCATCACCGAGGTCAACCAGGTTGCCTTGCGCCTGCTCAATGTCGAGTCCAGCGAGCAGGCCTGGCAGTTACTGATCGACGGCTGTCCAAAAAACGGCAGCTCCATCGGCAGCCAGTTGCTGGAGACCGTGATCAACCAGCAGAAACAGCTGGAGCTGGAGATCAAGCTCAGTGACGCCCACGGCAACGACCAGCATCTGTGGCTCGTATTGCGCCTGCCGGAGCGGACCCAGGACTACAACGCGGTCATCCTCAGTATCAGCGATATCACCAGCCGCAAGCTGATCGAACTGTCGCTGCTGGAGCGCGAGGGCTTCTGGTCGGATGTGGTGCGTACCGTACCCGATCACCTGTACGTTCAGGACGTGATCAGCCAGCGGATGATCTTCAGCAACCACCACCTGGGCCAGACCCTCGGCTACAACAAGACCGAACTGCACCAGATGGGCGAGTACTTCTGGGAAATTCTCCTGCATCCGGAAGACGCCGACCTCTATCACCGCCTGCGCCAGGAACAACGACACACGGCCTACGCCCAACTCCTGCAGTGCCAGTTGCGCTTTCGCCACCGCAGCGGCGATTGGCGGCGCTTCGAGATCCGTGAGCAAGCCCTGGCCCGAGATCGCTACGACCAGGTGACACGGATCATCGGCGTGGCCAAGGACATCACCGACCAGATCGAAGCCAGCGAATCCCTGCGTGACAGCGAACAGCGCTACCGCATGCTGGCTGAAAGCATCAGCGATGTGATTTTCTCCACCGACAGCAAACTCTCGCTGAACTACGTCAGCCCTTCGGTACACGCGGTGCTGGGCTACGACGTGGAGTGGATCTTCCAGAATGGCTGGCAGTCGACCATTGCCAACCCGCAGCAATTGAGTGGCATCTATGCCCTGATGGATCGGGTCAGCAAGGCCCTGGACAAACCCGAACAGCTGGCGCAACTGCGCAGCCAGGTGCAGACCCAACTGTTCCTGTTCGACTGCCTGCGGGCCGACGGCCGCAAGATCCCCATCGAATTGCGCCTGGTGCTGGTCTGGGACGAGCATGGCGTATTCGAAGGCGTGCTCGGGGTTGGGCGCGACATCAGCCAGCAACGCCGGGCGGAAAAAGACCTGCGCATGGCGGCCACGGTATTCGAACACTCGACCTCGGCCATCCTGATCACCGACCCCGCCGGCTACATCGTCCAGGCCAACGAAGCCTTCAGCCGGGTCAGCGGCTACGCCGTGTCCCAAGTGCTCGACCAACTGCCGAATATGCTCACCGTCGACGACCAGCAGGAAGCCCATCTGCGCTACGTGCTCAAACAGTTGAACCAGCACAGTACCTGGGAAGGCGAAGTCTGGCTCAAACGGCGCAATGGCGAGCACTACCCGGCCTGGGTCGGGATCACGGCAGTGCTCGACGATGAAGGCGACCTGGCCAGTTACGTGTGTTTCTTCAGTGACATCAGCGAGCGCAAGGCCAGCGAACAGCGGATTCATCGCCTGGCCTACTACGACGCCCTGACTCACCTGCCCAACCGCACACTGTTCCAGGACCGCCTGCACACGGCCTTGCAATCAGCGGAGCGACAAAAGTCCTGGGTAGTGCTGATGTTCCTCGATCTGGACCGTTTCAAACCGATCAACGATTCTCTGGGCCACGCCGCCGGCGACCGCATGCTCAAGGAAATGGCCACCCGCCTGCTGGGCTGCGTCGACAATGACGACACCGTGGCGCGCATGGGCGGCGACGAATTCACCCTGCTCCTGCAACCCCGATCCAGCCGGGAAATGGCTCTGAACCGGGCGATTAATGTGGCCGAGCAGATCCTTGCCAGCCTGGTCAGACCCTTTGTCCTGGAAGGTCGGGAGTTCTTCGTCACCGCCAGCATCGGCATTGCCCTGAGCCCTCAGGACGGCAATGAACTGAGCCAGTTGATGAAGAACGCCGACACCGCGATGTACCACGCCAAGGAGCGCGGCAAGAACAACTTCCAGTTCTACCAGGCGGACATGAACGCCAGCGCCCTGGAACGTCTGGAACTGGAAAGCGACCTGCGCCACGCCCTGGAGCAGGAAGAATTCGTGCTGTATTACCAACCGCAATTCAGCGGTGACGGCAAACGCCTGACCGGTGCCGAGGCGCTGCTGCGCTGGCGCCATCCACGACGCGGGCTGGTGCCGCCGGGGGACTTCATTCCGGTACTGGAAGAGCTGGGCCTGGTGGTGGATGTGGGCGACTGGGTAATCAGTGAAGCCTGCCGTCAACTCAAGGTCTGGCATCAAGCCAAGGTGCGGGTGCCGAAGGTCTCGGTGAACATCTCGGCCCGGCAGTTCTCCGATGGCCAGTTGGGCACGCGTATCGCCACCATCCTCAAGGACACCGGCCTGCCGCCGGCGTGCCTGGAACTGGAACTGACCGAAAGTATCCTGATGCGCGAAGTCAGCGAAGCCATGCAGATCCTCGACGGCCTGAAGAACCTCGGCCTGAGCATCGCGGTGGACGACTTCGGCACCGGTTACTCATCACTGAACTACCTCAAGCAGTTCCCCATCGACGTGCTGAAGATCGACCGTACCTTCGTCGACGGCCTGCCGTCCGGCGAACAGGATGCGCAGATCGCCCGCGCCATCATCGCCATGGCCCACAGCCTGAACCTGGCGGTGATCGCCGAGGGCGTGGAAACCCACGAGCAATTGGACTTCCTCCGTGAGCATGGCTGCGACGAAGTCCAGGGCTACCTGTTCGGCCGGCCGATGCCGGCCAACCGCTTCGAGGCGCAGTTCAGCAACGACGCCCTGTTCATGTTCGATTGACCCCGACCCGCTGTAGGAGCCGGCTTGCCGGCGAAGGCGCTCTCAGGGGCCTCTTCGCTGGCAAGCCAGCTCCTACGGGAGCTAAGCCGTGACGTGAAGGCCACTTGTCTGCGACATGATGTCCTTTCATATGCCATCTAAAACCCATTGGGGTAGAATGCCTCCCTTTTCTGCCCCCGATCCTTGAGGACCGCCATGTTCAGCCGTGATTTGACTATTGCCAAGTACGACGCAGATCTCTTTGCCGCCATGGAGCAAGAAGCTCAGCGTCAGGAAGAGCACATTGAGCTGATCGCTTCGGAAAACTACACCAGCCCAGCGGTGATGGAAGCTCAAGGCTCGGTGTTGACCAACAAATACGCCGAAGGTTACCCAGGCAAGCGCTACTACGGCGGCTGCGAATACGTCGACGTGGTTGAACAGCTGGCCATCGATCGCGCCAAGGAACTGTTCGGCGCCGATTACGCCAACGTCCAGCCGCACGCCGGCTCCCAAGCCAACAGCGCCGTGTACCTGGCCCTGCTGCAAGGCGGCGACACCATCCTGGGCATGAGCCTGGCCCACGGCGGTCACCTGACCCACGGCGCCAGCGTTTCGTCCTCCGGCAAGCTGTACAACGCCGTTCAATACGGCATCGACGCTAACGGCCTGATCGACTACGACGAAGTCGAGCGCCTGGCAGTCGAGCACAAGCCGAAAATGATCGTGGCCGGTTTCTCTGCCTACTCGCAGATCCTCGACTTCCCGCGCTTCCGCGAAATCGCTGACAAAGTCGGCGCCTACCTGTTTGTCGACATGGCCCACGTGGCCGGTCTGGTTGCCGCAGGCATCTATCCGAACCCGGTGCCATTCGCTGACGTGGTGACCACCACCACCCACAAGACCCTGCGCGGTCCACGTGGCGGCCTGATCCTGGCTCGCGCCAACGCCGACATCGAGAAGAAACTCAACTCCGCAGTATTCCCGGGCGCCCAGGGCGGCCCACTGGAGCACGTGATCGCGGCCAAGGCGATCTGCTTCAAGGAAGCCCTGCAGCCTGAGTTCAAGACCTACCAGCAGCAAGTGCTGAAGAACGCCAAGGCCATGGCCGGCGTGTTCATCGAGCGCGGTTTTGACGTGGTTTCCGGCGGTACTGAAAACCACCTGTTCCTGCTCTCGCTGATCAAGCAGGACATTTCCGGTAAAGACGCCGACGCCGCTCTGGGCGCCGCCTTCATCACCGTGAACAAGAACTCGGTACCAAACGACCCACGCTCCCCGTTCGTCACCTCCGGCCTGCGCTTCGGCACTCCAGCCGTGACCACTCGCGGCTTCAAAGAGGCCGAGTGCAAAGAGCTGGCTGGCTGGATCTGCGACATCCTGGCTGATCTGAACAACCAGTCGGTCATCGACGCGGTTCGCGAGAAAGTCAAAGCCATCTGCAAGAAGCTGCCGGTGTACGGCGCTTAATCAGCCCGCAGATCGCAGTACGAGAAGCCCGGCCCTGCGCCGGGCTTTTTTACGCCTGCAAAATCCCCCCCGACCACACCCGCCTGTTTTTCGCAGGTCATGACTGACCAGAGGATTCCAACTGGTAAGACCGGTCATGCCAATTTGCGACACCCCTCTTGTAAACCCATAAAACCCGAGCGTAGACTGCGCCTGCACTGGACATACCGGTAAGACCACAATAATTAAGTCCTCCATCCGCTGCGCCTAGATAGCGCACGGCAGACAGGACACCGACCAGGATTCTCCCCATGCTCAGATGGTGCTCGCGTTCGATTTTCCTCCAGGTTGTGCTCGGATTGATGCTCGGCATCGTCTGCGGACTCACCCTCCCCGAATACTCTTCACAACTCAAACCACTGGGCGATGGCTTCATCAAGCTGATCAAGATGCTGATCGGCCTGATCGTGTTCTGCGTCGTGGTCAGCGGCATCTCCGGCGCTGGTGACCTGAAGAAGGTCGGCCGCATCGGCCTCAAGTCAGTGATCTACTTTGAAGTACTCACCACCATTGCCCTGGTGATCGGCCTGATCATGGCCTTCAGCACCGGTATCGGCAGCGGCGCCAACATCCACCTGGAGCAGCTGTCCCCTGCGGACATGAGCGATATCGCCCAGCGCAGCCAGCACATGCACACCACCACCCAGTTCCTCATGGACCTGATTCCGACCTCGGTAATCGGCGCCTTTGCTGAAAACAATATCCTCCAGGTGCTGCTGTTCTCGGTGCTGTTCGGTAGCGCCTTGAACCTGGTGGGCGAAGCCGCTTCCGGTATCTCCCGGCTGATCAATGAGCTGAGCCACGTGATTTTCCGCATCATGGGCATGATCGTGCGCCTGGCGCCCATCGGCGTGTTTGGCGCCATCGCCTTCACCACCAGCAAATACGGCCTGGACTCGCTGCAGCACCTGGGCAGTTTGGTGGGCCTGTTCTACCTGACCTGCTTCGCCTTTGTCGCAGTGGTCCTCGGGCTGGTGATGCGCCTGTCGGGCCTGCGCATGCTGCCCTTCATCAAATACCTGCGGGAAGAATTGCTGATCGTCCTCGGTACCGCCTCCTCCGACGTGGTCCTGCCGCAGATCATGCGCAAGCTGGAGCACCTGGGGATTGGCAGCTCCACCGTGGGCCTGGTGATTCCCACCGGTTACTCGTTCAACCTGGACGGTTTCTCCATCTACCTGACCCTGGCCATCGTGTTCATCGCCAACGCCACCGGCACGCCCTTGTCCATCTCGGACCTGCTGACCATCCTCCTGGTGTCGCTGATCACCTCCAAAGGCGCCCACGGTATTCCCGGTTCGGCCCTGGTGATTCTGGCGGCGACCCTGACCGCGATTCCGGCGATTCCGGTGGTGGGCCTGGTGCTGGTGCTGGCAGTGGACTGGTTCATGGGTATCGGTCGCGCGCTGACCAACCTGATCGGCAACTGCGTGGCCACCGTGGCCATCGCCCGCTGGGAAAAGGACATCGACGTACAACGCGCCAATAAGGTCCTGAGCGGGCAGCAGGGTTATACCTTCCAGGCACGAAAACCGATTGCTGGTGCCCATCAGCAGGAATTTTGATCCGACCTTGTGCCAGCCGCAGGCAGGCACAACAATCAGCGCAGGAACATCGCGCTATCGATAGCTCATGGAGTCAACAGTGATCAGCTCGTCAACGGTTGTGAATTCAGTGGTAGAAAAGCTCCGGGCCGCCCTGGCCCGAGGCCAGTGGCGCTCCGGCGACATGCTGCCAGGGCAACGTGAATTGGCCGAGCAACTGGGCATCAGCCGCCCGAGCCTGCGCGAAGCAGTGATTGTCCTGGAAACCCTGGGCCTGGTGCGCTCGATGCCCGGCAAAGGCGTGGTGGTGCTGGACGCGCCCCTGGGCGAAGCCCAG
This sequence comes from Pseudomonas sp. Fl5BN2, assembly GCF_009908205.1. Taxonomy (NCBI): domain Bacteria; kingdom Pseudomonadati; phylum Pseudomonadota; class Gammaproteobacteria; order Pseudomonadales; family Pseudomonadaceae; genus Pseudomonas; species Pseudomonas sp. Fl5BN2. The sequence continues at coordinate 21,796 of NZ_JAAARL010000008.1, forward strand.
CACGCCGACAGCGCAGTGGCCGGCGCCAGCCTCGAAGACGTGCTGCAACTGCGCTATACCCTGGAGCCGTTCATCGTCGGGCTGGTGGCGCAATCCATCAGCAGCAAGGAGGTTGGCCAACTGCGCCTGACCTTGATGGACATGCGTGAGGCCCTGGAGGCCAATGACAGCGAAGCCGGGGTCAACGCCTATGTTGCCTTCCACGAGGAGCTGTTCACCCTGACCTCCAACCCGATCTTCCAGAACGTAGTGCAACAGACCAGCAATGCCCTCAAGCAAAGTGCGCAGATCCTGCGCAATTCGCCGCAGCACCTGGCCGAGCGCCTGGAGGAAAATGAAGCCGTGGTGCGGGCGATCCGCAACAAGAACAGTGCCCTGGCCAGCGCCGAGATGCGCCGGCACATTCTCCAGGAAGGCCTGCGCATGGGCATCGAACTGAATATTCCGGACGATCACCTAGGCTCGAACGCCTCGTAATCTCCCCCTGTGTCAGCAACTGGACTGGAGACAGGCCATGGTCAGCTACGCCCTGAAAAATAATCCCTTCACCCTGGTAGCCAGCCTGCCGCGGCGCCAGTGCGGCGAGAAAACGCTGCTGGTGGACGATGTCTACCCGCAGATTTTCGACGCCATTCTCGAACAACGCATCGCCCCCGGCAGCCGCTTCACCGAGGACAGCCTGGGCCAGGCCTTTGGCGTCAGCCGCAGCATTATCCGCCAGGTGCTGGCGCGCCTGTCGCACCAGCAGGTGATCATCCTGCGGCCCAATCACCGGCCCCAGGTCGCCGCCCCGGACCTGGAACAGACCCGGCAGATCCTGCATGCCCGACGCCTGACGGAAATCACCCTGGTGCGCCTGGCCTGCCAGCAACCCCGACGCCAGCTGCAGCCCCTACGACAGTTGATCGCCCAGGAACGCGAAGCCATCGAGCGCAACCAGCGCGGCACGGCAATCCGGCTTTCCGGGGAGTTCCACCTGCAACTGGCGCACATCGCCGGCAACGGGCCACTGGCACACTTCCTCGGCAGCCTGGTGCCGCTGACCTCCCTGGCGATTGCCCAGATCGAAGGCCAGGCTCGCAACTACTGCGCCTGGCAAGAACACTCAGCCATTATCGATGCACTGCAGGATGCCGATGCGGCAGCGGCCGAGGCCCTGATGAACCGGCACCTCGAACACCTGGAGCAGCGACTGCTAGGCAACCTCTAGGAAGGGTGGAGCTCCGCCGGCTGACGACAGCCTCAGCCGGCCAGCATCCGCTCAAAGCCCTGGCGGATCTTCTGCTCCGGCAAATCGTCGGCAATGAACACCATCACGCTTTCCCGCGCCTCGCCCTCGGCCCACTCGGTATCCCAATCGAAGCCATACAACTTGAGCACGCCCTGGAACACCATCCGCCGGGGTTCGTCGATGATGTTCAACACGCCCTTGTAGCGCAGCAATTGCTTGCCATGGTCCTCCAGCAGTTCATTCATGAACCCGCTGAGACGATCCAAGTCCAGTGCCTGCCCAGTACGCAACACCAGGCTGGAAATCCGATCCAGCGACGGCGCAGTGTTCACCGGCCGCAGGCTGATGCCGCCGCCCAGGTCGGCATTGAGGTTGAATCCCCGGACATCCAGCATCTGCGCCAGGTCGATCTGGCCGTGCTCGACCACATGGATCGGTGCCCGGCGATTGATCCGCGTCAGGCGCTGGCTGAGGGCATCGAACGCGGCGTCATCCACCAGGTCACGCTTGCTCACCAGCAGGCGGTCGGCAAAGCCGATCTGCGCCTGGGCGATGGTCTGGGTCAGGTGGAATTCGGCGTGCTTGGCGTCCACCAACGTGATGATGCCATCGAGGATATAGCGCTCACGCAGTTCCTCATCGATGAAGAAGGTCTGCGCCACTGGCGCCGGATCCGCCAGCCCGGTGCACTCGATCACCAACCGGTCGAAGGCGATCTCACCGCTGTCCAGGCGCTCCAGCAGCAGGTACAGGGCCTTGGTCAGATCAGTGTGGATGGTGCAGCAGACGCAACCATTGGACAGGGTCATGACCTGGACCGGCTCGTCGCCCAGCAACTGGGTGTCGATAGCGGCATCGCTGAATTCGTTTTCGATCACGGCAATCTTCAAGCCGTGTTCGGCCTTGAGCAGGTAGCGCAGCAAGGTGGTCTTGCCGGCACCAAGAAAACCACTGAGCACGGTGACGGGAATAGGACTTTGCAAAACAGGATCTCCCACGCATAAAAACGTAGGAGCCGGCTGGCCGGCGATGGCGTCGATGAGATCGCTATCGCCGGCCAGCCGGCTCCTACATGGGTGTGGCTTAAACGCAGTGCTTCAACAGCACTTCGGACCGCCCTTGCCGCCGTACCGCGCTTCCTGGCGTTCACGGAAGAACGCCTCGTACGACATCACCGGCTTGTCCGGGTGCTTGGTTTGCATATGCTCGACGTAGTTGTCGTAGTCGGGCATGCCGACCATCAAGCGCGCGGCCTGACCGAGGTACTTACCGAGGCGACTCAGGTCATTGAACATATTTGCAATCCTCAGTTACGCGTCCGGCAAAGCCTGATAGGGCGACTCTTTATCCGTACGCTCCTTGCTGCCCCAGGCCGCGATACCGACCTTGAGCGCGTAGAACAGGATGCTGAACACCACCAGCAGGAACAATGCCGTCAGGGTCGCGTTGGTGTAGGCATTGAAGATCACGTGCTGCATCTGCGTGATGTCCTTGGCCGGAGCGAGGATCTGGCCACTGGCCAAAGCATCGCTGTATTTCTTCGCCAGCGACAGGAAGCCGATCGCCGGGTTGGCATCGAACAGCTTGATGAAGCCCGCGGTGGTGGTGCAGATCAGCAGCCAGACAGCTGGCAACAGAGTGACCCAGATGTAGCGGTGACGCTTCATCTTGATCAGGACCACGGTGCCAAGCATCAGGGCGATACCGGCGAGCATCTGGTTGGAGATGCCGAACAGTGGCCACAGGGTATTGATACCGCCCAGCGGATCGATCACGCCCTGGTACAGCAGGTAGCCCCACATGGCCACGCAGCCTGCAGTGGCGATCAGGTTGGCGGTCCAGGACTCGGTGCGTTTGAGCGCCGGAACGAAAGACCCCAGCAAATCCTGCAACATGAAACGCCCGGCACGGGTACCGGCGTCCACCGCCGTCAGGATGAACAGCGCTTCGAACAGGATTGCGAAGTGGTACCAGAACGCCATGGTGTTCTCGCCCGGCAGCACATGGTGAAGGATCTGCGCGATCCCCACCGCCAGGGTCGGCGCACCGCCGGCACGAGCCAGGATGGTGTTTTCACCGATGTCCCTGGCCACCGCCTGCAACTGCTCGGGGCTGATGATAAAGCCCCAGCTGCTGACGGTCTGGGCCACAGAGACCACATCAGCGCCGACAATTGCCGCCGGGCTGTTCATCGCGAAGTACACACCGGGCTCAATTACCGAGGCCGCAACCATGGCCATGATCGCCACGAAGGACTCCATGAGCATGCCGCCGTAACCGATGTAACGAGCGTTGGCTTCGTTATCCAGCAGCTTGGGCGTGGTCCCCGAAGCGATCAGCGCATGGAAGCCGGACACCGCGCCGCAGGCAATGGTGATGAACAGGAACGGGAACAGGCCGCCCTTCCACACCGGGCCGGTGCCGTCGGTGAACTGGGTCAGGGCCGGCATTTTCAGCTCGGGCATGGTGATCAGGATGCCGATCGCCAGGGCGATGATGGTACCGATCTTGAGGAAGGTCGACAGGTAGTCGCGAGGGGCCAGGATCAACCACACCGGCAGCACCGCAGCGACGAAACCGTAGCCGATCAACATCCAGGTGATCTGGATGCCGGTAAAGGTGAACATCTTGCCCCACACCGGATCGGCCGCTATTTGGCCCCCCAGCCAGATGGAGCCGAGCAGCAGCAGCACGCCGATCAGCGAGATCTCGCCGATCCGGCCCGGGCGGATGTAACGCATGTAGACGCCCATGAACACGGCAATCGGGATGGTCGCCATCACCGTGAAGATGCCCCACGGGCTCTCGGCCAGGGCCTTGACCACGATCAGCGCCAGCACCGCGAGGATGATGATCATGATCAGGAAGCAGCCGAACAGCGCAATGGTCCCCGGGATACGGCCCATTTCCTCACGGACCATGTCGCCTAGGGAGCGGCCGTTACGCCGGGTGGAAAGGAACAGCACCATGAAGTCCTGAACCGCACCAGCCAGGACCACACCGGCAATCAGCCACAGGGTTCCGGGCAGGTAGCCCATCTGCGCCGCCAGGACCGGGCCCACCAGGGGGCCGGCACCAGCAATGGCCGCGAAATGGTGACCGAAGAGAATATGTTTGTTGGTCGGCACATAGTCCAGACCATCATTGTTGACTACGGCGGGGGTGGCTCGACGCGGGTCCAGCTGCATCACATTGTTGGCGATGAACAGACTGTAATACCGGTACGCCACCAGATAGATGGCCACTGCAGCCACCACAATCCATAAGGCGTTAATTGCTTCTCCGCGACGTAATGCAACGACGCCGAGGGCGCACGCTCCTACGATTGCCAGCAGCAGCCAGGGAATATGGCGTGCCAGGCTATTATTGTTTTTCATTTTTATATTCCAGCCAGGTTGGACACAAAGACCGCGTCTGCGAGTGTAGCGCTACTGCTACCAAAGACCACCCCCACGTTGGTCTAGAGCCTTCTTTTAGCTTATGAGCAGGTTTTTTCGGAACATTTTCAGCTGAACCGCCTTACGCGAGAAACCTCGGTCAGGACTTTCAGTTGCAGATGCCTCGGCAAGGGTTCTGACGACTATCGCCCAAGGTGCGGTGCGGGTTGTAGCGACAGTCATAAACCGGAGTCTATAGTCAGTGCACCACTCAGAGGGCCTGTCCATGAGCGAGCAATACACCAACCGCCGACGCTTCAAACGCATCGCCTTCGATGCAAAGACCGAACTGAGCCAGGGCCCCCACCGCTGGCCGGTGCGACTGCTGGACCTGTCCCTCAAGGGCTTGCTGATCGAGCGCCCCGATCCCTGGCTGGGAGATCCCGAGCGTGCCTTTGAAGCGGACATCCATCTGGGTCCTGATGCCGACGTGCACATGGATGTGCGACTGGCCCATGATGATCATGGTCAGTTGGGATTCGTCTGCCTGCACATCGACCTGGACTCGATCGAACACCTCAGAAGGCTGATCGAGCTGAACCTGGGAGATCCCGAGGAACTGGAGCGTGAGCTGGGGGCGCTGATCGAGATCTGATCAGCTGCGCCTTTTCAAGGAAACAGTGCTGGCTCGGGAAACTCGCTTTCGGTATCCCAGTAACCTGCCTGCTGCCGCGAGGCGGCGGTCCATTGGCCGTCGACATAACGGAAGGTGCGATAGGTAGTGATGAACTCTTCGTTCTCCACCGACGAAGCCGACGAGACCTGCTGGATACTTTCAGTCCCGCCGTTAACGGATGGCACGATCTGCCAGGTGGCCTTGCCGGTCTGGGCGAACACCAGCGGCAGCTTCTCCCCACCCTCTTCCAGGCACAACACCGGGTCCAACTGGCTCTGCTCCGGCATCAGCACTTCGGTGGCCGGACCACTGTAGCTGCCCATGGGCGCGGTCTGGTCGATGGTCAGGAAGAATGCCGGGGACGGCAGGCCGTTCAGTGGTGCTTTTTCCACCGTGGCCATCGGGTAACCCAGGGACTTCTGCGCCAGCACCTCGCCGTTGTCGGACACCAGGCGCGCCTGGGCGCCCAGTGGCGCGACCGGACGCTCATCCTCGGACGGGGCAAAACTGTCGGCGTCCAGGCCATTGCCCCAGCTGTTGGCATGCAGTTCAGGGGTGATCCGCAGATCCTCCAGCACTTCCAGCACCGATCCGTCTCCCACCAGCACCTGCTGCGCGATCCGATACCCTTCAGGCACCTCGGCCTGCTGCGCCACGGCGAACCCGCTGCCGCACAACAGACTCAAGCCAAGCATCCAGCCATTCAACCTTGTCCTGCCCATATCATCTGCTTCCTTTCACAAGAGCCCGGCTCTGATTATTCGAAAAGTGCATCCAATGCCTGTTCCAGACGGGTCACGGCAATGATCTTCAAGCCCGGCGGCGACTCTTTCGGAGCGTTGCCCTTGGGCACGATAGCCCGTTTGAATCCGTGCTTGGCCGCTTCTTTAAGACGTTCCTGACCGCTAGGCACCGGACGCACTTCACCCGACAGCCCCACTTCACCGAACACCAGCAAGTCATGGGGCAACGGGCGGTTGCGCAGGCTCGACATCACCGCCGCCATCAAGGCCAGGTCGGAGGCGGTCTCCAGCACCTTGACCCCACCCACCACGTTGAGGAATACGTCCTGGTCATGGGTCGGAATCCCGCCGTGGCGGTGCAGCACCGCCAGCAACATCGCCAAGCGGTTCTGGTCCAGGCCCAGGGTCACCCGGCGCGGGTTGGCCAGGTGGCTGTCATCCACCAGCGCCTGGACTTCCACCAGCATCGGCCGCGTGCCTTCCCAGGTGGCCATGACCACACTGCCCGGAACCTCTTCCTGAGCACGGGTAAGGAAAATCGCCGAAGGGTTGGAGACCTCCTTCAGTCCACGGTCGGTCATGCCAAACACCCCCAACTCGTTGACCGCGCCAAAACGGTTCTTCACCGCCCGCAGCAAACGCAAGCGGCCATCGGACTCGCCTTCGAAATACAGCACCGTATCGACCATGTGTTCCAGTACCCGCGGCCCGGCCAAGGAGCCTTCCTTGGTTACATGGCCGACCAGGAAGATCGCCGTGCCGCTCTGCTTGGCGTAGCGCACCAGCAAGGCCGCGCTCTCGCGCACCTGGGATACGCCGCCCGGTGCCGATTGCAATTGCTCGGTGAAGATCGTCTGGATGGAGTCGATCACCATGACCTTGGGCTTTTCCGCCCGGGCCGTGGCAATGATGGTTTCGATACAGGTCTCGGTCATCACCCGCAGTTGATCCTGGGGCAGGCCCAGGCGCCGGGCACGCATTGCCACCTGTTGCTGGGATTCCTCACCGGTGACATACAACGCCGGCATGCGTGTGGCGATATTGCACAGGGTCTGTAACAGGATGGTCGACTTGCCGATCCCCGGATCACCGCCAATCAGCACTACCGAGCCGTCCACCAAACCGCCGCCCAGCACCCGGTCGAGCTCGCCGGACGCGGTGGAGAAACGTGGGATCTCCTCGACGCTGACTTCCGCCAGGGTCTTGATCTGTGCCTGCTGTCCGGTCCAGCCGGTGCGCCCGGCAGGCGCCGCGGCACCGCCGCTCTCGATCATAGTCTCGGTCAGGGTGTTCCAGGCCCCACACTCGCCGCATTGCCCGGCCCATTTGGGAAAGGTAGAGCCGCACTCGGTGCAGCCGTACATGCGCTTGGCCTTGGCCATCTGAACCCCCGACAAAAACCGCGATGATAGCTCAGACAGAGCGGATCAGCGCTGCACGGCAGTGCGTATTTGCCCGCTGGCCAGACGCGTGGCGCTGTTGCCCAGGGGATCCTCGGCATTCAGGTCAGCGCCTTTGGCCGCCAGGGCATCCAGCAACTCGACCCGTTTGAACAGGCCGGCGTACATGGCCGCCGTCTGCCCGGCGCCATTGCGCTGGTCGGGGCTGCAGTCGGCCGCCAGCAGACGTCGGGCGATCTGCACCTCGCCCTTGAAGATAGCCCCCATCAAGGCCGTGTTGCCGCGTTTGTCCTGGGCGCAGGCGTTGGCCCCAGCGGCCAGCAGGCGCTCCACCGCCGTAGCCTGGCCGTGATAGGCGGCGAGGATCAGCGCGGTATAACCCTTTTCATCCTGGGTATCGAGGGAATAACCGGCCTCGATAAAGGTGTTGAGCATCTCCACATCGCCACGGCGGGCGGCATCGAAATAGTAGTTTTCCAGCTGGACCTTGACCGCCACCGGGTCGGCGGGCTGGGCCTGGGCAGCCAGGGCCCAGGCCAAGGTCAGCAGCGTAATGAACAGGCGCATGGCGCACCTCCGTCTGTCTTGAAAGCGTAGGAGCCGGCTTGCCGGCGAAGAGGCCGCCCGATACCGCGCGGTGTCCGTGTTCGCCGGCAAGCCAGCTCCTACAAGGGGTGAAACATCAGTCGTTGAGTTTGGCCGCCAGAGCCTTGACCCGGGCCAGGTCGCCCTTGGCCACCTTGGTCACGCCAGTGCCGTATTCAGGGTCGGCCTTGTAAAGGAACGACAGCACGATGTGCTTGCTCTCATCATCGGTGGTGGCCAGCGAGCCGCCAAAGCTGTCGATCAGGTCCTGGCGCTCCTTCTTGCTGAGCGAGCGATACAGATCGCCGGTCTGCTTGAAGTTCTGCTCACGCTGGATCTTTGCCTGCTGGGTGCTACCCGACACAGCCATCTGGCTGTAACGCGCGCTCTGCGGCTCTTCGCGGGGCAGCAGGCGGCTCGGCTGGTAGTTGACCCCGGTGCTGGTGTGACCCAGATTCATGGCACCATCCTGGTTGCCGTTGTTCGCCGGGTTCTTCGGTGCGTTGATCGGCAGTTGCAAGGCGTTGGCGCCAATGCGGTACATCTGGGTATCGGCGTAGGAGAACACTCGGCCTTGCAGCAGGCGATCTTCCGACGGCTCGATCCCCGGCACCAGGTTGGACGGCGCCATGGCGACTTGCTCGGTTTCCTGGAAAACGTTGGCCGGGTTGCGGTTCAACACCATCTGCCCGACTTTGCGCTCGGCAACATCCGGCCAGATCTTCGTCGCATCCAGCGGGTCGAAATCAAACTTTGCCAAGTCCTCGGGTTTCAATACCTGGACATACAAGTCCCACTTGGGAAAGTCCCCTTTATTAATGTGGGTTACCAAGTCATTAGTCATATGGCTGTAATCACGCCCCTGTACCTCGACCACCTGTTTCGGGTCGAGGTTCTTCAGGCCTTGCAGACTCTTCCAGTGAAACTTTACGTAATGCACTTCGCCCTTGGCATTGATCAACTTGTAGGCATGCACCCCATTACCGTCCATTTCCCGGTAACTGGCTGGAGTACCGGAGTTGGAGTACAGCTCGGTCAAAGTACGGGTGGCTTCGGGAACATGGGAGAAGAAATCGAAACGCCGCGAGTCATCATCGAGGTTGGTGCGCGGGTCGGGTTTGAACGCGTGCACCATATCCGGGAACTTGATGGCATCACGAATGAAGAAGGTCGGGAAGTTGTTGCCCACCAGGTCCCAGTTACCGTCTGCGGTATAGAACTTGGTGGCGAAACCCCGTGGGTCGCGCAGGGTTTCCGGGGAATGGTTGCCGTGCACCACCGCCGAGAAACGCACGAATACCGGGGTCACTTCACCGGCAGCGAACACCTTGGCGCGGGTCAGGTCGCTGAGGTTGTCGGTGACCGTGAAGCTACCGTGGGCGCCGGTGCCGCGGGCGTGTACCACGCGCTCAGGAATGCGCTCACGATCGAAACGCTGGAGCTTCTGGATCAGTTGCACATCCTGCAGCATCACCGGCCCGCTGGCACCCGCAGTCTGTGAGTTCTGGTTGTCGCCCACCGCCGCGCCATTATCGCGGGTCAGCGTTGCAGCCTGTACGGAAAGGGAAAACATACTGGCGGCAAGCACACCCAGTACGCGTCGTTGGGAAAAACTCCCGAGGCCAAGAGAAGCGGTCATGTTGTATTCCTCTAGTTATATAAGGCGCATCTCGATGCGCCTGCTAGAGGCTAGTGGCTAACTATTTGAAAGATAAATAGTAAGGCTGTAACCGTCTGATTGACAGAATGTACTGGTTATAGCGTCGGAGGCGGGGTATATCGCGCGCGATTTGATGGCACTGTAATAAACTATTTGCCTCTTTGTCGGTCGATAACCCCGCTAGCTGTAAAAAGTTGTGTCGGCAAAATGCATTTTGCTGAATTACACTGCCATCACCAACCTCATCAGCCACAAGGAATAACCTATGGGCGTGCTAAGTGAATTCAAGGCCTTCGCGGTCAAAGGTAATGTGGTCGACATGGCCGTCGGTATTATCATCGGCGCCGCGTTCGGTAAGGTCGTTTCATCCTTTGTCGGTGACGTGGTCATGCCACCCATCGGACTGCTGATTGGTGGGGTGAACTTCGGGGATCTGGCGGTCACGTTGAAGGCGGCTGCGGGCGATGTGCCGGCGGTGGTACTGGCCTATGGCAAATTCATCCAGAGCATCATCGACTTCATCATCATCGCCTTCGCCATCTTCATGGGCATCAAGGTCATCAACCGCCTGAAGCGCGAAGAGGCCGTGGCCCCTACCGTGCCACCGGTACCGACTAAAGAAGAAGAGTTGCTGGGCGAGATCCGCGACCTGCTCAAGGCCCAGAACAACAAGCCTTGAACACTGCTTTCGCGACAAGACAACGGCGCCCCTGAGGCGCCGTTTTCGTTACCAGTAATTCTCCACCGCCACCTGTCCCGGTCGCCGGGTCAGGCTCAGGTGCATGTCCCGCGCTTTGAGCAGGGCACGGGTATCGTCGATCATCTGCGGGTTGCCGCAGAGCATCACCCGCGAGTGCTCGGGTGTCAGCTCGACGCCGGCGGCGCGCTCCAACTGGCCGTTCTCGATCAGCTCGGTGATGCGCCCGTTGAGGCTGCCCGGATGCTGTTCCCGGGTCACGGTGCTGATGAACTGCAACTTGTGCGCAACTTCCGCCAGGTATTCACGCTGGGGCAGTTCGGCGAGCAGTTGCTGGTAAGCCAGCTCCTTGGCCTCACGCACGCTATAGACCAGGATGATCCGCTCGAATTTCTCCCACACTTCAAAGTCCTGGAGGATCGACAGGAACGGCGCAATACCCGTGCCTGTGGATAACAGCCAGAGATCACGACCGTCGACAAAGCGGTCCAGGGTCAGATAGCCAAACGCCTGGCGATCCACCAGCAGGCTGTCCCCCACTTCCAGGCGGCTCAGTTCGCTGGTGAACTCGCCACCGGGCACGACAATCGAAAAGAACTCGAGATACTCATCGAACGGCGACGACACCATGGAATAGGCGCGCCACACGGTGCTGCCGTCGGCCTTGGTCACGCCGAGACGGGCGAACTGCCCGGCACGAAAGCGGAAGCCTGCATCCCGGGTGGTACGCAAGGTGAACAGGCTTGAAGTCAGTGGCTGGACATCGAGCAGGGTCTGACGGGTGTACTTTTCTTCACTGGCAGTCATGACGGACTCCACAAAAGCGATGCTCTAGTGTCCCGCAAAGCGCCGAACAGAAACACCGGCGGTTTGTAGTGACATAGATCGCGGGCAATCAGCAGCAAAAAAACGTACCATTTACCCCCACTTTGAACAGCCATCCTGCAGCCTGCGCCGCTTCTGCTCGAAGGTTCCTGTCCGCTGCAGATCCTCGCCGACAGGACATTCACCGATTACCTAGAGTCCGCCCCATGCCCCTGCTTGCAAGCCCCTTCGCCCAGCTCGACCTGATCCGCCAGCCCGAACAGCAGAACGAGCCGCTGCAAGCCTTCGACGCAGCGGATGAGTACCTGCTCAATCACCTGGCCGAACAACACCCGGGCAGCGACACCCGGGTGCTGGTGCTCAACGACAGCTTCGGTGCACTGGCCGCCAGCCTGCTGGGTAAGGTCCAGGTCAGTAGCAGCGGCGACTCCTACCTCGGCGCCCTGGCCCTGGAAAAGAACCTGGTGCGCAACGGCCTGCCCTTTGACGCCATTCGCATGGTGCCCGCCAGTGAAACCTTGAGCGGGCCATTCGACCAGGTGCTGATCCGCGTGCCCAAGACCCTGGCCCTGCTGGAGGAGCAGTTGATCCGCCTGCAAGGACAACTGGCCCCCGGCGCCCAAGTGGTGGCGGCCGCCATGGTCAAGCACCTGCCTCGCGCCGCCGGGGATTTGCTGGAGCGCTATATCGGCCCGGTACAAGCTTCCCTGGCAGTGAAGAAGGCCCGCTTGCTGATTGCCACCCCGGAACACAAGCAGCCCGCCGTGTCGCCCTACCCGACCCGCTATCGCCTGGATCAACCGGCCATCGAGCTACTCAACCATGCCAACGTGTTCTGCCGTGAAGGCCTGGACATCGGCACACGCGCCTTCCTCCCGCACCTGCCAAAAAACCTCGGCAATGCCCGGGTCGCGGACCTGGGCTGCGGCAACGGCGTGCTGGCCATTGCCAGCGCCCTGGACAACCCGCAAGCCCACTACACCCTGGTGGACGAGTCCTTCATGGCGGTGCAATCGGCCCGGGAAAACTGGCAGGCGGTGCTCGGTGAACGGCCAGCAGAAATGCGCGCCGGTGATGGCCTGGCTGGCCAGGAAGCACAGTCCCTGGATGTGGTGCTGTGCAACCCGCCCTTCCACCAGCAGCAGGTGGTCGGCGATTTCCTCGCCTGGCGGATGTTCCAGCAAGCCCGGGAAGCCCTGGTAGTAGGCGGCGCGCTGTATATCGTCGGCAACCGCCACCTGGGGTATCACAGCAAGCTGGCGCGACTGTTCCGCGGCGTGGATCAGGTGGCGGCAACCCCCAAGTTCGTGATCCTCAAAGCCCGCAAGTAAACACACTGGGTACGGCGTGTGGCGAGCGAGCAGTCGCCCTCGCCACAACAGCCCCTGGCACAAGCGTCATTTACGACAGGCAAAAAAAGCCCTCCAAACGGAGGGCTATAAACCGTGCCGCAAGGCAACGGGATGGGATGATCGGTGAGTGTTTCAGTGGGTGGTCAAGCCGGCCGCATTCATGAACATGCGCATCAGGCTGGCCACCACGAACAGGGCCAGGACGCTGCCGCCCCAGATCATCACTAGCCAGCCTAGACGCTGCCACAGCGGTTTCTTTTCCGCCTGCTCGATTTCCTGCAAAGAGTGTTTACCGCTCATGACTTCAACTCCTGCCTAACCCGAATTTCCGTAGGAGCTGGCTTGCCAGCGAAAGCGACGGCAAGCCGGGCACAAGGCTCAAGGGCCTCTTCGCCGGCAAGCCGGCTCCTACCTAGTGATAACCGTCTTCGTGGGTGACCTTGCCGCGGAACACGTAGTAGCTCCAGAAGGTGTAACCCAGGATGAACGGGATGATGAACAGCGTGCCCACCAGCATGAAGCCCTGGCTCTGCGGCGGCGCGGCGGCGTCCCAGATAGAGATCGACGGCGGCACGATGTTCGGCCACAAGCTGATGCCCAGGCCGCTGTAACCGAGGAAGATCAGCACCAGGGTCAACAGGAACGGCGTGTAGTGAGCGTTACGGGCCACGGCACGCAACAGGCCGTACATGGTCACCAGCACCAGGATCGGCACCGGCAGGAACCAGAACAGATTTGGCAAGGTGAACCAGCGTGCAGCAATCTCGGCGTGCGCCAGCGGGGTCCAGATACTGACGATGCCGATCACTGCCAGCACGACATAGGCCAGGGGCCGAGCAATGTCATGCATCTGCTGCTGCAGCTTGCCTTCGGTCTTCATGATCAGCCAGGTGCAGCCGAGCAAGGCATACGCCACCACCAGCGCCAGGCCGCAGAACAGGGTGAACGGTGTCAGCCAGTCCAGGGAACCGCCGGCGAACTGACGGTTGACCACCGGCAGGCCGTCGATAAAGGCCCCCAGGGCCACGCCCTGGAAGAAGGTCGCAGCCAGGGAGCCGCCGATGAACGCCTTGTCCCAGATATGACGCTTGTCGTCCCTGGCCTTGAAGCGGAACTCGAAGGCCACGCCGCGAAAGATCAGCCCCACCAACATCAGGATCAGCGGCAGGTAGAGCGCCGACAGCACCACCGAGTAGGCCAGCGGGAAGGCGCCGAACAGCGCCGCACCACCCAGCACCAGCCAGGTTTCATTGCCGTCCCAGACGGGAGCGACGGTATTCATCATCACGTCACGGTCGCGCTCGTCCTTGACGAACGGGAAGAGAATCCCGATGCCCAGGTCGAAGCCGTCCATGACCACGTACATCATGATGCCGAAGATGATTATCACGGCCCAGATCAGCGGAAGATCGATACCCATGACTCAATTCCCCTTGTTCAGGCGGCTGCTGTGGTGGTCATCGTCGTTGTCATCGTCGGCTGCAGACAGCGGACGCGCCGGGGTGCGTTGTTGCCCGGGACCACCGTGGCTGGTTTCGGCACCTTCGTTGGTGATCGGGCCTTTGCGCACCAGGCGCATCATGTAGCCAATACCCACGCCGAACAGCGAGAAGTACACCACCACGAACAGCGCCAGGGTGATGCTCATCTGCACGAAGCTGTGTCCGGAAGACGCATCCGCCGTGCGCATCAGGCCGTAGACCACCCACGGCTGACGGCCGATCTCGGTGGTGAACCAGCCGGCAAGGATCGCGATCAGCCCGGACGGGCCCATCCACAAGGTCAGGTACAGGAACGGTCGCGAGGTGTAGAGGGTGTCGCGCTTGCGCAGCCAGACGCTCCACAGGCCGGTGAAGATCATCAGCATGCCCAGGCCCACCATGATCCGGAACGACCAGAACACGATGGTCGAGTTGGGCCGATCCTCAGGCGGGAATTCCTTGAGCGCCGGCACCTGCTTGTCCAGGGAGTGGGTGAGGATCAGGCTGCCCAGGTAGGGAATTTCCACCGCGAACCTGGTTTTCTCGGCTTTCATGTCCGGCCAGCCGAAGAGGATCAGCGGGGTCGGTTCATTACCGACGTTCTCCCAGTGGCCTTCAATGGCGGCGATTTTCGCCGGCTGGTGCTTGAGGGTGTTGAGACCGTGGAAGTCACCGATCACCGCCTGTACCGGGGCGACGATCAGGGCCATCCACATGGCCATCGAGAGCATGCGACGAATGGCCGGATTGTCCCGCCCCCGCAGCAAGTGCCAAGCTGCCGACGAACCGACGAAGAACGCCGTGGCGACAAACGCAGCCACCGCCATGTGCGCCAGGCGATAGGGGAACGACGGGTTGAAGATCACCGCCAGCCAATCCACCGGAATCACCTGACCGTTGACGATTTCATACCCTTGGGGTGTCTGCATCCAGCTGTTGGACGAAAGAATCCAGAAGGTCGAGATCAGGGTGCCGATGGCCACCATGACGGTGGCGAAGAAATGCAGCTTGCGTCCGACCTTGTTCCAGCCGAACAGCATGACCCCAAGGAAACCGGCCTCAAGGAAGAACGCCGTAAGCACTTCATAGGTGAGCAAGGGACCGGTGACAGAACCGGCAAAATCGGAGAACCGGCTCCAGTTGGTGCCGAACTGGTAAGCCATCACCAGGCCGGAGACCACGCCCATGCCGAAGTTGACGGCAAAGATCTTCGACCAGAAGTGGTACAGGTCACGGTAGGTATCGTCACGGGTCTTCAGCCACAGGCCTTCGAGTACCGCCAGGTAGCTCGCCAGACCAATGGTGATTGCCGGGAACAGGATATGGAACGAGATGGTGAACGCGAACTGAATTCGGGCGAGATCAAGAGCCTCTAAACCGAACATAAGCTTTCCTCTGTCAGGTAATACCGGCTGCCGGCCAGAGGCCTGCACCCACTGCCCCCACGGATATGGAGTGCGGCGAATTCGAATTCGTTCTTTTTGAAACCATCGCACGCAGGGATTCTGGTACTTTTGCCACCACATCAGCCTTGGGAAAGGTTTTGATCTGGGTCAAGCAACGTTGAAAGAGTAGTCCTAATTTGCTCGCGCAAGCGTGTGGTTATTTGCCGCGTGACAGCTTGCCCCACCCTCTCAAGCCCGGGGGTTTCCCAGATATTTTTCCCTGTGGCCACTGTCGCGAGCGGCGCTCAGGCTCGCAGGAGCTTCAGCAACAGCAAAGCACCGCCCCCCACTTCAGGCCGATCACAGCCAGCGGTCGCGACAGCAGGGATTGCGAGAAGTATTTCACCGCCCAAAGCAGATAGATGCGCGGCTAACGATTTTTCCGCAGGCTGCAACCTTCGGTTACATCTTGGTGATAATCTCGTTTCACTCCCCGCTCAGATCTGCCGCCAGATGCCCAGCCAAGACCCTCTGCTGCTCCGTCACCACCGCCCGTTCATCGCCTTCTGGCTAGCTCGAATCTTCACCGCCAGCGGGTTCCAGATGCTCACCGTGGCCATCGGCTGGAACCTCTATCAACTGACCGGCAACGTGCTCGACCTGGGCCTGGTAGGGCTGGTGGAATTCGCGCCACGGGTGCTGTTCATGCTGCACACCGGGCATGTGGCCGACCGCTACGACCGGCGCCGCGTGGCGGCAATCTGTCAGTCACTGCAGGCCTTGATTGCCCTGGCGCTGGCCATCGGCAGCCTGACCGACAATGTCACCCGGGAGATGATCTTCATCCTGGCCTTCCTGCTCGGTGGCGCCCGCTCGTTCGAAATGCCCACCACCCAGGCCTTGCTGCCGAGCCTTGTGCCCAGTGCACTGTTTCCCCGGGCGGTGGCCGCGGCGCAATCGGCGCAACAGTCAGCGACCATCGTCGCCCCGGCACTGGGCGGATTGCTGTATGCCTTCGGCAGCGTCTGGGTCTACGGCCCGACCGTGGCGCTCTATGTGATTGCCTGCCTGCTGATGCTCAACCTGCCGGCCCGGCAGACTCCACTGAGCAAGGGCAAGGCCACCCTGGATTCATTGCTGGCGGGGGTTCGCTTCATCCGCAGCCGCCCGGACATCCTCGGCGCCATTTCCCTGGACCTGTTCGCCGTGTTGCTGGGGGGCGCCACTGCACTCTTGCCGGTGTTCGCCAAGGACATCCTGTTGACCGGGCCCTGGGGCCTGGGGCTGCTGCGTTCGGCGCCGGCAGTAGGCGCCTTGCTGATGTCACTGTGGCTGGCGCGTTTCAGCGTCGAGCGCAAGGTCGGGCGGGTGATGTTCACTGCGGTCGGGGTGTTTGGCGTCGCCACCATCGCCTTCGGCCTGTCCACCTCGTTCTGGTTTTCCCTGGCAGTGCTGGTGGTGCTGGGGGCGGCGGACATGATCAGCATGGTGATCCGCGCCTCCTTCGTGCAGCTGGAAACCCCGGACGAAATGCGCGGCCGGGTCAGTGCGGTGAACGGCCTGTTCGTCGGCGCTTCGAATCAGCTGGGGGAATTTGAATCCGGGCTGACCGCCCACTGGTTCGGCACGGTGCCGGCGGTGGTGCTGGGCGGGGTCGGTACGCTGCTGGTGACCGGGGTCTGGATCAAGCTGTTCCCGACCCTGGCCCAGCGTGACCGGATGATCGAGCGGGTCGAGCAATCCAAGGCCTGAAGCCGCGCCGGGCAGGCGCGGCCAGGTTCAAGCGTCAGTGGCTGGGCTGAGCCTCAGCACAGGCTCGCCATTTCGCCGCCTCCAGCAGGTCGCAACCATCCTGGGTCAGTACATAGAGCACGTCGATGATGTGCGGGATGTCCTTCACATCGCCGTGGCTGAAGTTCAGGCAGCAGAGGGTTTCCAGCAGGTTGGCAGCCGTGCGCATGCGTTGCTCGGCGGCTTCGTGCAGTGCCTCAGGGGACGCATTGGCGTTGATAAAAAACACACCTGGCCGGCTTATGTTGGATTTAAGCGGCACATAGTGAGCAGCAGTTTTCGGGGTATTCATCATTAGATCCTTCTTTATGAATGACCGCCCCAATCGTGACCAAACGATGGGTGGCGGACTGTGCACAGGTTGGTCAACCGGGAAGAAGGCACCCGGCACACCCGAAGGTGTCCCGCGCACAGCCCACCATTAAGCGTGCGGACACGAAAAAGTGCCTGCAAACCAGGGTGGCGCGTGCGCCTTCTAATTTCGGGTGACCAAACCCGGCCGCTGAATTGGCAGCGACGGCGCGAACTATAGGGGTGATGGGACGGGCGGTGCAAGGAGCGGCTGGTTAGGCTTTGTTACCCGCTCACAAGCTCCGTGCCCGACTCCTTGCCGAACCGAGCTGCGACAGAGAAACGCCCCGCGGGGGGCCTCGTAACAGGTTGTTGATCATTCTCTGCAATACAAAACCGCTACGAAGCATGTAAGGTATCACCTTACACTCGCACCCCATGATCAAGTCCTTTCAGCACAAAGGCCTGCGCGCCTTCTATGAAACCGGATCGACTCGTGGAATACGGGCTGAGCATGCACGCCGGCTGGCCCGCCAGCTGTCGTTCATGGATCACGCCAGCGAACCGGCCGGGCTCGACCTGCCGGGCTGGCGGCTGCACCCGCTCAAGGGCGACCTGCACGGCTATTGGTCCCTGGTGGTGTCCGGCAACTGGCGAGTGATCTTTCGTTTCGTAGGTTCGGATATCGAACTGGTCGACTATCTGGACTACCACTGAACAGGAGGCAGGATCATGCCCATCCACAACCCGCCCCACCCCGGCGACACCCTGCGCCTGGATGTCTTGCCCGAGCTGGGCATCAGCGTGACGGAGCTGGCGCGGCATATCGGCTACGCCCGCCCGCACCTGTCCAAGGTGTTGAATGGCCATGCACCGATCCGCGCGGAACTGGCGGTCCGCCTGGAACGCGCCGGAATCGGCAAGGCCAAGGTCTGGCTGGCGGTGCAGGCCGACTACGACATCTGGCACACCGAACAGGAGTTGCAACCGGTGATCGAGCCCATCTCGGCTCATGTCGGCTGAGCCCTAGACCAGCAACTCGGCAGCTACCTGGGCGCGCTTGGCGCGGCCGCACAGCGCTTCCACCAGGGCCAGGGCAAACGCCAGGGCCGCGGCGGACCCCTGGGCGGTGATGCAGTTGCCGTCCACCACCACCGGCTGGTCGACAAAGGTGCAGCCCTGCAGATGATGGCTGGCGCTGGGCAGGCAGGTCATGCGCCGCTGGCGCAGCACCCCGAAGGCTTGCAAGGCCAAAGCCGGTGCTTCGGCGATCCCGGCGAACAGGCGCCCTGCCGCGGCCTGATCCTTGACCAACTGCAGCAACGGTTGGTGAGCCGCCAAATGCTGGCCCCCCACCGCGCCGCCGGGCAACACGATCAGGTCGAAGTGTTGGGCCAGCACATCCACCAGCATGGCGTCGGCAGTCAGCCGGGTGCCCCGGGCGCAGGTGAGCATGCGCCGGCCTTCGACGCTGGCCGTCAGCACTTCGATTTCGGCACGGCGCAACACATCGATCAAGGTCACGCTTTGCAGGTCATCGATGCCTTCGGCAAGGGTGACCAAGGCTCTGAAGGTCATGGGGATGACTCCACAAGGAAGGTCTTTAGAGCTTAGCCAGCTTTGCCGGGCGCCGTTCGAGGGCTACTTGATGTAGATCTGCGCGCCCAGGGTGTTACCCGGCGCATTGAGCGAGGTGTTGCGGAAACTGAAGGTGCCTTCCTGCTTGCCCGCCAGATCGAAGACATAGATGTAGCCGACGGTGATCCCCGAGTTGCCGCACGGCACATAGCTGGAGCCGTCCTCGCACACCGGCGAACGGGTGCCGTCGACCTCGAAACCGTCCAGGTTCACGTGAGGCTCGCGACCGTAGCCGATTTCCAGCACATAGACCTTGATGTTCGGACCACGGTGATCGCACTCGGTCCGCTCACGACCGTCGGAGACATCCTCAAGCCCGCAGGACGGCGACAGCACCTTGAGAATCTCCACCCGGCTCAACGGCGGTGCCGAGCGCGCCAGGGCCGGAGTCGCCAGCCAGCAAGCCACGGCGCCCACAAACGCCAACGCGGTCATTTTCATTGTGCTGCGCATAAATCCCCCCTTAAAAGCAGGGCGCAGTATGCGCTACTTGCCAGCAGGGCAAAACATCGCCGACGATCGCAGCCATTGGCCCACGCTGCTGGTATGATGCGCGGCTTTTTCCGACCCAAGGCAAATCCACAGGCGCATCAGGCAGTCTGTGCTTTGCTGTTGGAGTCGATACATTCACGGCGCCGGGCGGCGCCACGGGGAGCAGACATGCTGGAAAGGCTGTTTCAACTCAAGGCACATAACACCAACGTGCGCACCGAGATTCTTGCGGGCGTTACCACCTTCCTGGCCATGGCCTACATTCTCTTCGTCAACCCGAGCATCCTCGGCGAGACGGGCATGGACAAGGGTGCGGTGTTTGTCGCTACCTGCCTGGCAGCCGCCATCGGCTCCACGGTCATGGGGCTGATCGCCAACTACCCGATCGCCCTCGCGCCGGGCATGGGCCTCAATGCCTTCTTCACCTACACCGTGGTCCTGCACATGGGCCACACCTGGCAAGTAGCGCTGGGTGCGGTCTTCATCTCGGCGGTGCTGTTCTTCCTGCTGTCGATCTTCAAGATCCGTGAATGGATCATCAACAGTATCCCGCTGCCGCTGCGCTCTGCGATTGCCGCCGGGATTGGCCTGTTCCTGGCATTGATCGCCTTGCACAACGCCGGGATCGTGGTAGGCAACCAATCGACCCTGGTCGGCCTCGGCGACCTGAGCAAGCCCGCGCCTATCCTTGCAGCCCTGGGCTTTGCCCTGATCGTTGCCCTGGAAGCGCTGAAAGTGCGCGGCGCAGTGCTGATCGGCATCCTCGCGGTGACTATCGTCTCCATCCTCCTGGGCGTCACCCAGTTCGGCGGCGTGATCTCGATGCCACCGTCCCTGGCCCCGACTTTCCTGCAACTGGACATCAAGGGCGCCCTGGACATCGGCCTGATCAGCGTGATCTTCGCCTTCCTGTTCGTCGACCTGTTCGACAACTCCGGCACCCTGATCGGCGTCGCCAAGCGCGCCGGGCTGATGGGCAAGGACGGCCACATGCCGAAAATGGGCCGGGCACTGATCGCCGACAGCACCGCGGCCATGGCCGGTTCGCTGCTGGGCACCTCGACCACCACCAGCTACATCGAATCGGCAGCGGGCGTCAGCGCCGGCGGCCGCACCGGCCTGACCGCCATCGTGGTGGCGATCATGTTCCTGCTGGCGCTGTTTTTCTCGCCCCTGGCAGCCAGCGTACCGGCCTTCGCTACCGCTCCTGCCCTGCTGTTCGTCGCGGTGCTGATGACCTCGGGCCTGGCGGAAATCGACTGGGACGACATCACCGTCGCCGCCCCCGTGGTCGTCACCGCCTTGGCGATGCCCTTCACTTACTCCATTGCCAACGGCATCGCCTTCGGCTTTATCGCCTGGACCGTGATCAAGCTGCTGTCGGGCCGCGCCCGTGAGCTGAACGCGCCGCTGGTGATCCTGTCGATCCTGTTCGTGATCAAGCTGGGTTACCCCGCATGACTTTTGACGCCCCCTCCTACGCGGTACAACTGCAAGACAAGGTCGCGCGCCTGCGTGACCTGCTGGCGCCTTTCGACGCGCCCGAGCCCCAGGTCTTCGACTCGCCCTTGCAGAACTTCCGCCTGCGCGCCGAGTTCCGCCTGTGGCGTGAAGCCGGTGATCGGCACTACGCGATGTTCTCCCAGGACGACAAGCGCACGCCGATCCTGATCGAGGAGTTCCCCATCGCCAGCCAGCGCATCAACCAGTTGATGCCGCAGCTCAAGGCCGCCTGGCAAGCCAGCAGCGCCCTGAGCCACAAGCTGTTCCAGGTGGAGTTCCTCACCACCCTGGCCGGCGACGCGATGATCACCCTGTGCTACCACCGTCCCCTGGACGAGCACTGGCACAAGGCCGCGAGCCAGCTGGCTGCCGACCTCAAGGTCAGCGTGATCGGCCGCTCCAAGGGCAAGCGCGAAGTCATCGGCCAGGACTATGTGGTGGAAAAGCTCGAAGTGGGCCCACGCACCTTCAGCTATCGGCAACCCGAAGGCGCCTTCACCCAGCCCAACGGCACGGTGAACCAGAAGATGCTCAATTGGGCCTATGAAGCCCTGGGCGAGCGCAGCGACGACCTGCTGGAACTCTACTGCGGCAACGGTAACTTCACCCTGCCCCTGGCCACTCGGGTGCGCAAGGTACTGGCCACCGAGATCAGCAAGACCTCGGTGAATGCCGCCTTGAGCAACCTCAGCGAAAACGCTGTGGATAACGTCACCCTGGTGCGTTTGTCTGCCGAAGAGCTGACCGAAGCCTTGAATGAAGTGCGGCCGTTCCGCCGCCTGCAGGGCGTGGACCTGAAGAGCTACGAGTTCGGCAGCGTGTTCGTCGACCCGCCCCGGGCCGGCATGGACCCGGACACCTGCGAGCTGACCCGGCGCTTCGACAACATCCTGTACATCTCCTGCAACCCGGAAACCCTGGCGGCCAACATCGCCCAGTTGCACGACACCCACCGCATTACCCGTTGCGCGCTGTTCGACCAGTTCCCCTGGACCCACCACATGGAATCCGGGGTCTTGCTGACCCGTCGCTGATCCGCCCTGCGCCACCCAACAGCCGTCCTCGTGACGGCTGTTTGCATTCTGCCACCCTCCCCCTCCGTAGGAGCCGGCTTGCCGGCGAAGAGGCCCCTGAGACCTGCGCCAATCTGGCCGACGCCATCGCTGGCAAGCCAGCTCCTACAAGGCCAAGCCTGCCGCCCTCCCCCTCCGTAGGAGCCGGCTTGCCGGCGAAGAGGCCCTTGAGCCTTGCGCCAACCCGGCCGGCGCCTTCGCTGGCAAGCCAACTCCTACAAGGCCAGCCTGACGCCCCCCTCTCCGTAGGAGCCGGCTTGCCGGCGAAGAGGCCCTTGAGACTTGCGCCAATCTGGCCGACGCCATCGCTGGCAAGCCAGCTCCTACAAGGCCAAGCCTGACACCCCCTCTCCGTAGGAGCCGGCTTGCCGGCGAAGAGGCCCTTGAGACTTGCGCCAACCCGGCCGGCGCCTTCGCTGGCAAGCCAGCTCCTACAAGGCCAGCCTGACACCCCCCCCTCCGTAGGAGCCGGGTTGCCGGCGAAGAGGCCCTTGAGCCTTGCGCCAACCCGGCCGACGCCATCGCTGGCAAGCCAGCTCCTACAAGGCCAAGCCTGACACCCCCTCTCCGTAGGAGCCGGCTTGCCGGCGAAGAGGCCCTTGAGACTTGCGCCAATCTGGCCGGCGCCTTCGCTGGCAAGCCAGCTCCTACAGGGGTCGGTACGGCATTGGGGTTCAGCCCAGGGGGCGGAAGTAGCCGGCCAGTTGCTGCAGGTCCTGTTCGTTGAGCAGGCCGGCGTAGTACTTGAGCTGGATCCGCGCCAACAGGTAGGCATGCCGGGCATCCGCCATGTCGCGACGGGCGCTGAACAGTTGCTGCTCGGCGTCCAGCACATCGAGGTTGACCCGCTCGCCGCCGTGCACGCTTTTCTGGGTCGCGGTCACCAGGGCCTCGGCCGAGCTGACGGCCATTGCATAGGCCCTAACCTTGGCCGCCGCGCTGGTATTGAGGTTGAACTGCTTGCGCAGCTCGTTGAGGGTGGTGGCGGTCTGCGCGTCCAGCTCGAACTGCGCCTGGGACAACTGGCTGGCCGCCTGGCGGGTCGAGGCCGACACCGAGCCGCCAGCAAACAACGGCAGGCTGACCTGGATACCCACCGTATTGGTGTCGTATTTCTGCTTGTAGGAGCTCTCCGAGTCGGAGCTGGTCTGGCGGCTGCTGGCGTACAGGCTGACCTTGGGCAGGTGCCCGGCACGCTTGCGCTCAACCTCATACTCAGCCACCCGCAGGGCCTGGTGCTGAGAAGCCAGTTCCGGGTTGTTGGCCATGGCAAGCTCGCGCCAGCTGTCAAAGCGGTTGGGCAGCAGCGGCTGGGTTTCGAACTGCCGGGTCAGCGGGTCCAGTTCGTCGATCTGCAACGGCTCGCCGACTATCGCTTGCAGCTCGCGCAAGGCCGCGTCCTGCTGATCCTGGGACTCGATCTCTTCGGCCAGTGACAGGCTCAAGCGGGCCTGGGTCTCCAGCACATCGGTGCGCGTGCCCTCGCCCCCCTTGAGCAGGCGCTCGTTGAGCTGCAGGCGTTCGGCATAGGCACGCTTCTGCGCGCGGCTCAGCTCGATCCGTTCCTGGGCCAGCAACGCCTGGCTGTAGGCACTGAGCAGGCGCACTGCCAGCTCCTGGCTCTTGCCGCGAAAGCGTTCGTCGGCAAACAGTGCCTGGGCCGCGCCCTGGCGAAAACGCGCATAGGCTTCGTAGTCCAGCAAGGGCTGCTGCAACGTCAGGGTTGAGGCATAGCTGCGGTAGTCACGATCGGTGGTGGTGTTCTGGGTCACCTCGGACTGGTTGCGCGAGTTGTTGTAGCTCCAGGACAGGTTCGGCAGCAGTCCGGCGCGGCCGATCACTTGGTTTTCCTCGCCGGCATCACGTTCCTTGATCGCCGCCTGAAAGGTCGGATCGTTGCGCAAGGCCAGGTCGTAAGCATCCAGCAGCCCCAACGCCTGGGCCCCGGAAGAGGCCAGCAGACACAGCAGGGGCAAACAGCGCCAGGTTCGAATCATTCTTCCACCAACGCCATATGAGTGCGGTCCAGCAACGGCTTGAACAGGTAATTGAGCATCGAGCGCTCACCAGTACGGACAAAGGCTTCCACCGGCATGCCCGGACGAATCTGCAAGCCATGCAACTGCTGCATGCCCTCGGCGCTGACCGTGGCGCGCAGGGTGTAATACGGCTCGTCGGTGCGCTCATCGACTTGGCGATCCGCCGACACCAGGGTCACTTCGCCGGGAATCCGCGGCGTGGTGCTCTGGTTGAACGCCGGGAACATCAACTCCACCGCCAGCCCCGGATGCACCTTGTCCACCAGTTGCACTGGCACCCGCGCCTCCACCAGCAGCGGCTCGCCCTGGGGCACGATGTCCATCAGCGGCTGTCCCGGCTTGATCACCCCGCCCTCGGTGTACACCTCCATACCCACCACCACCCCGGCGGCCGGCGCCCGCACCTGGCTGTTGGCCAGTTCGAACTCGGCAGAGGCCAGGCGGTTACGCAAATCCTCGGTACGGATCCGGGTGTCGGCCAATTGGCTGCGCAGGTCTTTCTGGAAGTCCTCGGTGGACTGACGGATGCGCAAGCGCAGTTCGAGGATCTGCCGCTGCAACTGGCCGATGCGGCCGAAGTCCTCGGCAATCGAACCATCGATCTGGGCATACAGGCGTTCACTGTCCAGCAGGCGGTTACGGGGAATGTAACCGTCCCGCGCCAGCTCCCGCAGTCCCAGCAATTGCTCGCTCAACGCCTGGCGCTGCAGCACCTTGCTGGCCTGGGAGTCCCGGGTGCCACGCAGTTGTGCCTCGGACCCGGCAATGGTTTCGCCGATCCCCTGCTGCTCCATGCTCAGGGCCTGGTGCCGGCTGCTGAACAACTGCCGTTGCAGGCTCATGCTGGCGGCCACATCCGGCTCAGCCGCCAAGGCCTGGAGCTGGGGATCGAAAACAATGCCCGAGGCGCCGTCGCGCTCGGCATTCAGCCGGGCCTCGCTGGCCAGGGAGCCCAGGTACTGGCTGCGCAAGGATTGCATCTGGGTACGCAACGGCGTTTCGTTGAGCCGCAACAGCACCTGACCGGCGCTGACCCGGTCACCTTCCTTGACCTCGATCCGCTCGACGATACCGCCGCTCTGGTGCTGCACGGTCTTGCGGTGACCCGACACCATGACCTTGCCCGACACCGCCACGCCCTTGTCCAGCGGCGCCAGGGCGGCCCAGCCGAGAAAGCCGGCAAAGCCTCCCAGCACCAGCAACCAACCCAGTCGCGAGTATTTCTTGTCGTCCAGGGCCAGGACGTTGTTCGGGGTGTTGCTGGGGGCCGGCATGGGCCCCAGGGAATGCACTTGGCTCATGCGGGCTTTCCTTCACCGGCGACAGCCCCGAGCCGGTAGCTCAGGTTGAGGTTGGACACGGGTTTGCCAGCGGGGGCGGGCGGCGGCGCCTTGGCTTTCTGGCTGGCCTCAAGCACCCGCGCCGTCGGGCCGAAGGCTTGCAGTTGGCCATCCCGCAGAATCATCAACTGATCGGTGAGGGTCAGCACATTAGGCTTGTGGGTAATCAGCACCAGGGTGCGTTTGTGCTCCTTGAGCTGGGCGATAGCCCGCAACAGGGCTTGCTCACCGGCCTCGTCGAGGTTGGCATTGGGCTCATCGAGCACAATCAGCGCCGGCAGGTCGTACAGCGCCCGCGCCAGGGCGATGCGTTGCTTCTGCCCACCGGACAGCCCGGCACCGCCCTCCCCCAGTTGCGTGTCATAACCTTGCGGCCATTGCAGGATCAGCTCATGCACCCCAGCCATCTGCGCCGCCGCCAGGACCTTGTTGGAGTCCAGCGGGCCGAAGCGTGCGATGTTCTCGGCGATGCTGCCGGCAAACAGCTGGATATCCTGGGGCAGGTAGCCAATGTGCGGTCCCAGTTGCTGCTTGTCCCATTGGGCCAGGTCGGCACCGTCCAGGCGCACCTTGCCGGTAACCGGCAGCCAAGCCCCTACCAGCAGACGGGCCAGGGTCGACTTGCCACAACCGGAAGGGCCGATCACCCCCAGTACCTGCCCCGCCGCCAGGCTGAAGCCGAGGTTGGCCAGGGCCGGCCGGCGACTGCCAGGGGCACAGGCGCTGAGCTGCTCCACCAACAGATCCCCGCGCGGGGTGGGCAAGCTCATGCGATGCGGTCGCGGCGGATTGGCCTGCAACAGGGCCGACAAACGCCCATAGGCCAGGCGCGCCGAACTCCACTGTTTCCACACGGCGATCAGTTGATCGATAGGGCTCAACACCCGACCCATGAGAATCGACCCGGCAATCATCATCCCCGGGGTGATCTCGTTCTGGACCGCCAGCCATGCCCCCAGACCCAGCACCAATGACTGCAAGGCCAAGCGCACGCCCTTGGACCAGGCACTGACCGTGGCGGTCTTCTCGCTGGCCAGGTTTTGCTGGGCGAGGAACTGCTGGTGCCCGGCGAACCAGCGCTCGCGCAAGGTGCCAAGCATGCCCATGGCCTCGATGGTTTCGGCGTTGCGCAAATTGGCCGTGGCCTGCTGGCTGGTGCTGATGGACAAGCGCCCGGCCTCAGCCAAAGGCGCCTGGCACAGGTGATGATTGACCCAGGCCAGGACCACCAGCAGCACCGCACCGCCCAGGGCCAAGAGCCCGAGCCAGGGATGGAAGAGGAAGATCACCAACAGATAGATGGGAAACCACGGCGCGTCGAAAAACGCGAACAGCGCGTTGCCGGTGGCGAACTGGCGCAGCGCAGTCAGGTCATTCAGAGCCTGCCCCGCCGCCTGGGTGCCGCCCTTGAGCTGCGCCTCGAATGCAGCGTCATACACCCGCTGGTTCAAGCGCATGTCCATCTGTGTGCCGAGGCGGATTACCACCTGGCTGCGCACCCACTCCAGGGCCCCCATCAGGCCGAACAGGCCGATGATCATCAGGGTCAGCATCAACAGGGTCATCTGATTGCCCGAAGCCAGTACCCGGTCATAGACCTGGAGCATGTACAGGGCCGGCGCCAGCATCAGCAGGTTGATCACCGCCGAGAACAGACCGATGTTGAAAAAGCCGCTTTTATAGGCCGTCAGCGCGGCCAGCGTCTCGGAACCGGCGCAAGGGTTTGGCCTGCTCATGAAGGTTTCCCGTTGGAGGTTGAAAGTCATGCGCAACGACCCATTCAGCAGGAACGGTATCGCCAGCGGCTCGCCGCGTGCGTTGACAGGCAGCACGGCGCTCCGCAGAATTTGTCGCCAGCGTCGCCCTGGCCGTCGAAAACTCGGGCGACGCTGACGCTGTACCCAGCGAATACGCGAGCAATCACGTATTCGCTTTTTTATGCGCTTAGCGCACTCAGGCCGCCAGGGCCCAGTCTTGAGCCACGTCCTGCACACCCACCAGGGCCACGTCGGTGGCGAACGAATCGACCGCATGTCCGATACCGGCAGCAGCCAGTTGGTCGAAGGTCGATGCGGTGGACAGGCCGTAGTCGTCCAGCAGGTCGTTGAGCACGCTGGTCAGCGCCGCGGTGTTGCCCTGCATCAGGCCGTAGATCACTTCCTGCACGGCGTTGCCAACGCGGCCAGCGCCTTCGGCAGACGACAGGTCGAGGCCATTGAACGCCACTTTGTAGGTATCCAGGGTGAAGTCGCTGCCGCTACCGCCGCCCAGTTCCTGGCCCAGTTGCACGTTGTCCAGCTCGCCCCACAGGTAGTGGTTGAGGTTGCTGCTGGCTGGCTGCTTCGGATCGAACACATAGTGCAGGCCGTTGCTGGTGTCGCTGTCAGCGATGAAGGCGTAGTCGGAGCCTTTGGCACCGTGGGTCGCATACTGGTCGCCGCTCAGGCTGCCATTGCTGAAACCGCCAGTGTTGCTGGTACCGTGGCCAGCGGTTTTGAAACCCAGAGCCCAGTCGGTCAGGTAATCATTGATCGAGACAGAACCGGCCAAAGAGTCGTAGCTAACAGAAATAGTCATTACTGAACCTCGTTATCAAAACGCTGTTGATCAGCCCGCAATCAGATGCGTGCTTTTTGCCCACCCTTGGGCAAAATCGGTGATGAAGAACCTGCAGGCAGAGCCCTTCAAAATTTGTACTCAAGCATTCCACTCAGGGTCCGGCCACGGGCCAGGCTGAGGTTATTGATGTCGCCCATGGCGACGAAATAAGCCTCGTCGGTGGCGTTCTCCAGAGCCAGGGCAATGTTGAACTGATCGGTCATCCAGTAGCTGGCATACAGGTCGTAGACGGTGTATTTCGGCCAGGCCGCCTGGTCCAGCAACTGATAGTTCTGGCTGTTGAGGTTTTCACCGTTGCCGGAGCTGTAGCGCACCCGTACCCCGGTATCCAGACGGCGCTCCAGAAAGCGCGCGCCCAGGGTCAGGGAGCCACGGTCCGCTGGCATGTAGGTGGCGTTGCCCATAATCCGGTTGCAACTTTCCCGGGCGTTGGCCGCATCGTCGTCCAGCCACTCATAAGTGGTCACCACCCGCTGGCCGATGGAGCCGTCGGGCCGCGTGTAACGTTCAAGTACACGCCCCAGATTGCGTCCGCGCTTCTTTGCGCCGCCCAGGTAGTAGTCCTTGGAGCAGAACTCGTTGCTGCCAATCATGTGGGTGTAACTGAGGTTGGCGTAGGCGCGCCCCATGTCGTAGTTGAGCTGGTACTCCAGGCCCCGAAAACGCGTCGGCTGGGTGTTGTTGACATAGGCCATGGTGCCCATGCCCCCGCCGGCAGCGGTCTGCGGCAAGTTCACGCTATGGTTGAGGAAGGAGAAATTCTCGATCCGGGTATCGAAGTAGGCGACCTTGACCCCCAGCCGATCGCTATGGAACAGCAACGACTCCTTGAGCACGTTCACGCCCAGCTCCCAGTCCCGGGACTCCTCGGGCTTGAGAAACGGGTTGGGGAAGACCCGCTCGCCCGATCCACCACCGTGAGGGCGGCCAGTCATGAAGGTCTCGGTCACTGCCGGCGGGCGCCAGCCCTTGCCCCAGCGGGCAAACAACTGAACATCGTCCAGGCCAGGCTTGATCCCGATGCCGAAGGTCGGCGAGAAACGTCCCTCCTCACGATCGATATCGAATACATCCTCGACCCGTTTGATCGCAGTGGTAGTGGTCACCGGGTCACGCTTGTACAAGGTCATGCCGGTCTGCCCTTCAAGGCGATAACGGTCATAGCGCAGGCCGGCATCCAGGGTCAGCCAGTCGCCGTAGTCGTATTGCAGAGTGTTGAATAGGCTGGCGATGGTGCGCTTGCCCGCCGGGTCTGCGCCCTCCACATAAGGCAAGGAGCCCTCGTTGGCCGCCGCGAGTTTTCCGGTGCTGGGCTTGAACTGGTCCTGATAGACCTCCACCCCATAGTTCCAGCTGAAACGGCCATAGGCATCCAGGTCGAAGCGTGAGGTGTTCTCACCCTGCATGCCCCAGGTATCGGTCTGGAAATGATCGGTGTAGGCCGCGTAATAGTTGCCAGAGTCCAGGCTGACAGGGTTTTCACTGTTGGCCCGATCCTGCTGGGTACTGACGTAGTACACCTTGGCCTTGACGTCGATCAGTGGGTTATCCGGGCTGTAGCTGTAGTCCAGGGCGATGTTCTGCGCTGTCAGGTTGTTCTTGCTGTGGCGCCGATAATAGGTGCTCTGCTGATCAAAGGAGGTATAGGCCCAGGCGTCGTTGCTGTCGCTGTCGCTTTGCAGGTAGCTGAGTTGCACGCGCTGATCGTAGGGCAGGTTCAAGCCGAACTTGACGATCTGCGAGCGGGTCACGCTGCCGGAATCGCCGACTTCGCTGTGCAACCAGTCATTCCAGGCCGCGGGCATGTACTTCTTGGCCCCTATGTTGCTGCCCAGGTTATCGGCGTTGTTGGTCCCGCCTCGGTAGTCACCAAAATGTCGCTCGCTGTAACCCAGCAACACATCCCCACGCTCATCACCAAAGGCAAATACGCCGCTGCCGTTGAAGTAGGTGCCATTGGCCAACCCACCGATGCCGCTACCGGCGCGAAAACGGCCACCGTATTCCTTGCCGTCAGCGAGAAACTCACGGGCTTCCAAGGTCTTGAAACTGGCGATACCACCCAGCACCGCCGCGCCGCCCATCCCCGACTGGCTGCCCTTGTCGATCTCGATGCTGGAGATGAACTCAGGGTCGATCAGCATGGTGCCGTTGCGTTGCTGGTGGCCGTTGACGTTGAAATTCTGGCGCATGCCGTCGATGTTCATATTGACCCGGCCGTAGTCCTGCACGCCGCGGATGTTTACCGACAGGCCCGGATCTCGCTGGTTGACCGCGGTGTAGACCCCGGCGGTTTCTTCGAGCATGTCGGCGGCATGCCGGGGTGGGCGCTTGTCGATCTGTTCGCGGGTGATTACGGCTACCGAGCTGGGGGTCTGGTAGACCCAGTCGCTGGCGCGGCCTTCGGAGTGAGCGGAAATGGTGGTGGTACTTAAGGCCAGGGCTCCGTCACGTTCGGTCGCGATCCGGTTCAGGGTCACTTGGCGCTCGCCGGTGAAGCGGTATTCCACCGGGGTGTCACCGAGCATCCGCGCCAGACCGTCCTGCACGCCATAGCTGCCCTTCAGCAGGCTGCTGCGCAGGCCGTACAGGCGCTGACTGTCGAACAGCACTTGCAGCCCCGCCTGCTCGGCAAACTGCAGGACCGCAGTACCCAGGGGTTGCGCGGGGATGTCGAAGCTCAATAGTTGCTGCTGGTTGCTGCCCGCCGCCCGATTGCTCTCGGCTTCGGTGGCATGCGCCAAGCCGCTGCTCGTCATCGCTGCGACACCGCCCAGATGGATAACAAGGGCCAGCCGGCTCGCGGCATAGATTCCCTTGCAACTGCTTCCACTCATGCCCGCGTTCCCCAGGTTGCTATTTTTGTGTATGCGAATGCATCTCACTAGCAAGACGTATCAGGCGGGGAAACTCAGTAAGGTTTTTTGCAGTTTTTTTTCGACGGCCGGGAAACGGCCGTCGGCGGGACTTCCGGAAGGCCTAGTAGATCAGGCTGACCCCGGCCAGATCAAAGCGCTGGACCCGCAGCTCATGGGTCAGGGTCGACAGCGCGGCATCGAGCATGTCCAGGCGGAACACGCCACTAACCTGACGCAGGGCCAGGTCATGACTGCCCAGCATCACCCGAC
This sequence comes from Pseudomonas sp. Fl5BN2, assembly GCF_009908205.1. Lineage (NCBI taxonomy): Bacteria > Pseudomonadati > Pseudomonadota > Gammaproteobacteria > Pseudomonadales > Pseudomonadaceae > Pseudomonas > Pseudomonas sp. Fl5BN2. Next base: position 53,122 of record NZ_JAAARL010000008.1, read on the forward strand.
CTGGACGATAGCGATTGAGCTGCTCGACCACCGTGGCCAAGGGTACCCGGTCGAACACCAACACCCCGCGACTCCAACCAGTGGCTCGTTGCAAGTCCGGAAGATCGAGGGCCACGACGCCGGTCAACGGGTTGTAGCGGGCACTCTGCCCTTCCTCCAGTACCCGCTGCGACGGACCGCTGTGGGCTGGCGCCTGCAGGTTCACCGCTACGCTGTGCTGCAACACACCGACCCAGGCCTGCTGAGCGCCCTCACGACCGACCACGAACCTGGTACCCAGGGCTCGGGTGGTACCGCCGGCACTCTCCACTACAAAAGGGCGGGATTCCTGCTCCCCCATCGGCGCCACATCGAATACAGCAGAACCGGCCAGCAAGCGCACATGTCGCTGGTTTTCATCGAAGTCCAGGGCAATGGCGCTGTCCGTGTCCAGTTGCACACGACTGCCATCCATCAACTGCACGCTGCGTACCTCACCCTTGCTGGTGAAGTAGTCGGCCTGCGCACGCAACCAAAGGTGAGGTCCTTGCACGCCGGCCACGCCCACCGCCAGCAGTAACAACGCCACGCTGGCAGCTCGGCGCCAGATGCGCCGACGGCGGGGGCGCTGCGACAGGGGCGGGGGCGGAGCAAGCACACGATGGGGGGCATGAAGCGCCACCGGCTCGATATCCTGCGCAGCTAAATCCCCCAGCACCGCCCAGGTCTGCCGGGCGAAACCCAGGGCCTCGACATGACGCGGGTCCTCGGCCTGCCACTGTTGCAGTTCGGCCTGCTCGGCGGCGCTCAAAGGCGCGGCATGCAAACGCACCGCCCAGTCGGCGGCGGCCTCAGTGATACTGCGCTCTTGCGGACCCTGGCTATTCACGTGTGAATCTCGATTTCTCGTTATGTATAAGCAGTGACGTCTGAACCCGACTTTTACCGTAATTCATTCGTCGGCCGCTGGGCCTTCTGCGCCCTGCAGGCGTTGCATGACATACGCCAAGGCCTTGGCCAAGTGCTTCTGCACTGAACTGTCAGAGATGTTCAAATGCCGCGCCACCTCGGCATGAGTCATGCCCTCGAGGCGGTTCAGGCGGAAGATCTCCCGAGTGCGCTCCGGCAACTCGGCCACTGCCTGTTTCAATGCCATGCGCTGTTGCTGCGCCATCGCCTGAGCCTCCAGCCCGGCCACATCATCCTCGATCTCGGCCAGCACTTCATGGGGCACGGTTTCGGTCTTGCGCCGTGCTTCCTGTCGGACATGGTCGATCAGAAGATTGTTCGCCGTGCGGTAGAGATAGCCCTGGGAGTTGTCGATACGTTCGCCACGGGTCTGCTCCGCCAGGCGCAGGAAACTCTCCTGGACCAGATCAGCCGCCAACTGAGGGTCCCGTACCCGGCGCGCCAGGTACCCACGCAGGGCAGCGGCATGCTTGAGAAACAGTCCCTTGAGATCCATGTCCGACAAACCGACTCCCTGGAGCATGAAGGAAATTGCCGGGCATCTTACGGCCAGTCGAGAATGATTTTCAATTGATATAAGCGCTCAATATCTCCTGGAACCTTCAACCCCGCGGCCAGCCTTGCACTGCCACGGACGGACCGGCCCCTCAACGTACTCAACCGGCCCGTTCGATTACCGAACACTTATTGACCTATCCCGCTGTTGCTCGAGGGTCGCCAATTGACCAAATTAACCAGTTGGTACAATTTACCCGTAACGCCTCGTACCTTCTCCCGAGGCTCACAATAACAACGGAGATCTACCCTCATGCGCCCTATCGTTCTGGTGCTCAACGGCCCGAACCTGAACTTGCTCGGCACCCGTGAACCTGCCACCTACGGCCACCAAACCCTGGCTGATATCTCCGCCCTGTGCGGCCGTACCGCCGAGGAGCTGAACCTTGGCGTGGAATTTCGCCAGACCAACCACGAAGGCGAGTTGCTCGACTGGATTCACGCCGCCCGTGGGCGCTGTGCCGGTATCGTGATCAACCCGGCAGCCTGGACTCACACCTCGGTGGCGATCCGCGATGCGCTGGTGGCCAGCGAGCTGCCGGTAATCGAAGTACACCTGTCCAATGTCCACGCCCGCGAACCGTTCCGGCATCACTCGTTTGTCTCGGGCATCGCCCTGGCGGTGATGTGCGGCTTTGGCAGCCACGGCTACCGCCTGGCGCTGGAACACTTCAGCCTGCGGTTCAAGGAGCAAGGCGCATGACGGGGCACACTGGCGTACTCGCCGGGCTGATTGGCGCCGGCATCCAGGCTTCACGGACCCCGGCCCTGCATGAACATGAGGGAGATGCCCAGGGTCTGCGTTACCTGTACCGACTGATCGACCTGGACCCGTTGGGCCTGGATAGCAGTGCCCTGCCCGAGCTACTGAGCGCCGCCGAACGGATGAGCTTCACCGGCCTGAACATCACCTTCCCCTGCAAGCAGAGCATTCTGCCACTGCTCGACGAACTGTCCCCGGAGGCCCGCGGCATCGGCGCGGTCAACACCGTGGTGCTCAAGGATGGCAAGCGCGTCGGCCACAACACCGACTGCCTGGGTTTTGCCGAGGGCTTTCGTCGCGGCCTGCAAGGCGTCGCACGACGCCACGTAGTGCAGATGGGCGCTGGCGGCGCCGGGGCGGCTGTGGCTCACGCGCTGCTCAGTGAAGGCGTGGAGCAACTGAGTATTTTCGATGTGGAAAACCTGCGCGCGCAGAGCCTGGCGGACAACCTCAACCAGCATTTCGGTGCCGGCCGGGCCAAGGCCGGGGGCGACCTGCCCAGCACGCTGGCAGATGCCGACGGCCTGGTGAACACCACGCCCATGGGCATGGCCAAGCTGCCGGGCATGCCGGTGCCGGTGGAGTTGCTGCGGGCGGACCTGTGGGTCGCCGAGATCGTCTATTTCCCGCTGGAAACCGAGCTGCTGCGCAACGCCCGCGCCCTGGGTTGCCGGACCCTGGATGGCGGCACCATGGCGGTATTCCAGGCGGTCAAGGCGTTCGAGCTGTTCAGCGGCCAGCGTGCCGACCCGCAGCGCATGCTGGCGCATTTTCAGCGCATGAACGGCTGAAACGCGGATGCCTGTAGCCGCTGTCATAGACAGCGGCTACAGGAGGCGCGGTTACTCGGACTTGAGCTGCAAACGCGAGAGCAAGCCGATCAACAGCACGTTGAACAGGATCATCAACAAGCTGCCAAGGATCCCTACCACGCTGATCAGCGAAGACGGCAACCAATCGAACAGGCTCAAGCCGGTCAGGGACAGCAGGCGTTCGCCGAACCAGAACGTGTCTACCACGATCATCAGGATCAGGATGATTTTCAGCGTTGGAACCGGGTTGCCCATGGTGCCTTCCTTGTCGTGTGTGGGGGATAGAAGCTGGAGGGTAGCGAGGCGATCTTACGGGTGCTTTCACAGGCAAGCCAGCGCCCACACACCAGGGCCTGCTACCAGCAGGCTCAGGCTTGCAGGTAGCGCAACACCGATTCGCAGATCATTTCCCGATGCCGCTGCTTGATGCTTTCGTCCGGCAGGTCGATCTGGAAGATCTCGCCAAAGGTGTGCCGATTCGACACCCGATAGAAACAGAACGAACTGATCAGCAAATGCACATCCAGAGGGTCCAGGCCGCTACGGAACACGCCATCCTGCGCGCCGCGCTCAAGAATCTCGCCCAGGGCATCGAGGATCGTGTTGTTCATGGCCTTGATCACGCTGGACTGCTTCACGTACTCGGCCTTGTGGATATTTTCGATGCTGACGATACGCACGAAATCCACGTTGCGGTCGTGGTGATCGAAGGTGAATTCCACCAATCGGCGAATCGCCTCCCGCGGTCTCAGCTCCGCCAGGTGCAAGCGGCTCTCGGTGCTGCGAATGTCACCGTAGAGTTTCTCCAGGACTTCGACGTACAGCTGCTCCTTGCTGCCGAAGTAGTAATAGATCATGCGTTTGGAGGTATGGATACGCTCGGCGATCGCATCCACCCGCGCACCGGACAAGCCCTGCTGGACGAACTCGACAATGGCTTCTTGAAGGATGTTCTCGCGGGTCTTTTCCGGGTTGTTCTTGCGACTTTTGCGCGGCTCGAGAGCTGGCTCATCGGGCGCAATCGAGCGTTCACTGGTCATTGTCATTATGGGCTCACGGCCATCACTGCACACGCGGGCGATTATGGGCCGCGTCCTGTAGCGAAAGAAAGTACAGAGGCGCTGGATTGCCGCCTCCCTTTACCAATCCGCTACAACTTGGCCTGGCGCACCGCGCCGCTGCGGGACTTGGCCATGGCTGCCAGCCGTACAGCGACGTTGGCCGCGCCATAACCGGCATAGCCATTCTTGCGCTGGATGATCTCGAAGAAGAACCGCCCCTCGAACGCTTCGGTGTAGACGTGAAACAGCTCGCCACCCTGGGTATCGCGGTCATACAGGACGTTGTAGTAGGCCAGTTCGCTGAGGAACTCATCGTCGAAATCAAAACGCGCCGCCAGGTCATCGTAGTAGTTGAGCGGGATATCCAGCAGCGGAACGCCCGCCTCCTTGGCACGGCTGACTTCGGCGAAGATGTCGTCGCAATCAAAAGCGATGTGGTGCACCCCCGAGCCGCGATAGCTGGACAGCGCATGGGAGATCGCGGTGTTGCGATTCTCCGAGATGTTCAAGGGCAAGCGGATCGAGCTGCAGCGACTGCGCAAGGCGCGGCTCTTCACCAGGCCATAAGGGTCGGGCAACACCACTTCGTCATCGGCCTCGAAGTCCAGCAGGCTCTTGTAGAACAGCACCCAGCTGTCGAGGCTGTCCGCCGGCAAGGCCATCGCCATGTGATCGATGCGCTTGAGGCCGCCCTGGGCCATGACATCACCGTGCATGTTGAAATCGATGTCGTACAGGTGCTGGCCGCCCTGCTGCTGGTCCACCAGGTAGATCAGGCTGCCATCGGGTTCGCGCACCGCCGCCAGTTCCAACTCGTTGGGCCCCACCAGACCGCGATAGGGCTGGCCCTTGTAGGCCACTGCCCGCTCCAGGGCCTTGGCACTGTCCTTGACCCGGATTGCCGTGGCACACACCGAAGGACCGTGAGCCTCGAAGAAGCTGTGGGCAAAGGAATAGGGTTCGGAGTTGAGGATCAGGTTGATGTCCCCCTGGCGCATCAGGCTGACGCTCTTCGAGCGGTGCTGCCCGACCTTGGCAAAGCCCAGGCGCTCCAGCCAGCCACCAAGCTTGGCTCCCAGGGCGTCGTCCACGGCAAACTCGAGGAACTCGGTACCGCCATAGGCCTCTATGGCCGGCGGAGCGAACAGGATATCCAGGTTGGCCACCGGTTGCGCCTCCTGCAGCAGGCGCTCGCGGGTCTTCTCTTCCAGGTACAGCAACGAGCGCAGACCGTCGGCAGCGTTGGCCCGGGGCGGGGCGGCGCGAAAGCCGTCGTTGAAAACCTCCAGGGACAGCGGGCCGGTGTAACCGCTCTTGATGATCGGCGCCAGGAACCCCGGCAGATCGAACTCGCCCTGACCGGGGAAACAACGAAAATGCCGACTCCACTCCAGGACGTCCATGGCCAGGATCGGTGCATCGGCCATCTGCACAAAGAAGATCTTGTCTCCCGGAATCTGCGCTATCGCCGAAGGGTCGCCCTTGAGCGACAGAGTGTGGAAACTGTCCAGCAACACCCCGAGGTTCGGGTGGTTGGCACTGCGAACGATGTCCCAGACCTGTTGATAAGTATTGACGTGGCGTCCCCAGGCCAGGGCTTCGTAGCCAATGCGCAAACCACGCACGGCGGCGCGTTCGGCCAACTGGTGCAAATCGTCGATGAGGATCTGCCGATCACCCAGGCTGTCTGCCGAGGCGTTGCTGCACACCAGCACCAGGTCGGTGCCCAACTCCTGCATCAGGTCGAATTTTCGCTCGGCGCGCTCCAGGTTGCGCGGCAGGCGGTCGCGGCGACAGCCTTCAAAATCCCGGAACGGCTGGAACAGGGTGATGGCGATGCCCAGGTCGGCGCACATCTGTCTGATTTCACGAGGGCTGCCGTCGTAGTAGAGCAGGTCGTTCTCGAAAATCTCCACCCCATCGAACCCGGCGGCGGCAATGGCTTCGAGCTTTTCCGGCAGGGTGCCGCTCAAGGACACGGTGGCAATGGAACGCTGCATGATTCAACTCCCGGATAATGATGGCCGGTTGCGCCCGCGCCTTTTATTGGATGCAGCGGATTATTCCACACAGCCGTTTAAAGTGTACGAACCAGTTAGTTTTGTGTTCGATTATCGAACAAAAAGCGGAATGGCGAATTGACGATTTTTCAGCCACTGCGCACCATCGACAGCACATTGAGCCTGCCCACAAACCCAAGGCTTCAATCACCCAGACCCAGAACACACCATAAAAATTTCAAAAATCGGGTACACCCTCATGCTTGCACTCAACGCCCCGCACCGCTGCACATCCCTTTGGCTCACACCTGGAACGGCCTCAATCGGCACTCGGGATCACGACGCGCTACACCCCTGAGTTGCATGTCGTACCTATGGCGTTCGCCTGCCCGAGATCAACGGCACGACGAACCTACCCAGCCGATCAATCACCCAGTCCAGGGCTGCCACGCCCCCACTGACGATTGATCACGCGCCCTTGAGTTTCGACGACCCCTGGTTCGTCAGTCACTGAACGGATGGCTTACATGATTCCTTCCCAAAGCTCTCGCATCGCCCCGAGCCTCAGCGTCGCCGGCGGTATCGGCGACAAGATCCGCGGCGCACTGGCCGTCGGCAAGACGCGCTGGAGCATGCTCGCCCTGGTGTTTTTCGCCACCACCCTGAACTACATCGATCGCGCCGCACTGGGCGTGATGCAGCCGATCCTGGCCAAGGAAATGAGCTGGACGGCGATGGACTACGCCAACATCAACTTCTGGTTCCAAGTCGGATACGCCGTGGGCTTCGTGCTCCAGGGACGCCTGATCGACCGCGTCGGGGTCAAGCGGGTGTTCTTCTTCGCCGTGCTGCTGTGGAGCCTGGCCACTGGCGCCCATGGCCTGGCCACTTCGGCGGCGGGGTTCATGGTCTGCCGCTTCATTCTCGGGCTCACCGAAGCGGCCAACTACCCGGCCTGCGTGAAGACCACGCGCCTGTGGTTCCCGGCCGGCGAGCGGGCCGTGGCCACCGGCATCTTCAACGCCGGGACCAACGTCGGCGCGATGTTCACGCCGATGCTGCTGCCGTTGATCCTGCACGCCTGGGGCTGGCAGGCCGCGTTCCTGTGCATGGCGGCACTGGGCGGTGTGTGGCTGCTGTTCTGGGGCCTGAAGTACTTCAACCCGGAAGATCACCCCAGCGTCAAAGCCTCGGAGTTGGCGTACATCCAGCAGCAAGTCGAGCCCGAAGAAACCCGCGTGCCCTTCAGCCGCATCCTGCGCATGCGTGGCACCTGGGCCTTCGCCATCGCCTACTCGCTTACCGCACCGGTGTTCTGGTTCTACCTGTACTGGCTGCCACCGTTCCTCAATCAGCAGTACAACCTGGGGATCAACGTGACCCAGATGGGCATCCCGCTGATCATCATCTACCTGACGGCCGACTTCGGCAGTGTCGGTGGCGGCATCCTCTCCTCGTTCCTCATCGGTCGCGGGATGAATCCGATCAAGGCCCGACTGCTGTCGATGTTCCTGTTCGCCTGCTGCATCATCGGCGTGATCATGGCTGCCGGTACCGCCAACCTGTGGCTCGCGGTGTTTGCCATCTCCCTGGGAATCGGCGCACACCAGGCCTGGACCGCCAACATCTGGAGCCTGGTAATGGATTACACGCCTAAGCACATGATGAGTACGGTGTTCGGCTTCGGTGGCATGTGCGCGGCCATTGGCGGCATGTTCATGACCCAGATCGTCGGCCACATCCTCACTGCCACCAACAACAACTACACCATTTTGTTCACCCTGATCCCGGCGATGTACTTCATCGCCCTGACCTGGATGTACTTCATGGCCCCGCGCAAGATTCCCAACGTCGAAGACTGATGCTCCCCTCGCGCAGGTCCGGTCCCGGGCCTGCGCTTTTTTTCGTCACCCAGCCCTTCACGCACGGCGCTGTTGCCAGGCTGCCGCCAGACCACTGAGGCAGATCACGGCAATCCCCACCTGGGTAATCAGCGGCGGCATGTGACCAAACAGCAGCCAGCCCAGCAGCCCGGCGAAGACGATCTGGCAATAACCGAAAGGCGCCAGCAGGGCCGGTGCCGCCTGACGAAAGGCCTGGGTCAGGAACAGGTGCGCACTCATGCCGCACGCGCCCAGCGCCAACATCAGCAAGCCATGGACAACCCCCGGCGTCTGCCAGAAGAACGGCACCAGCGCACTCATCACCAGGGTGTTGCACAGCCCGGCGAAGAAGTTGCTGGTGGTCGGGCTGTCATGCTCGGCGAGCTTGCGGGTGAGTAGTTGATAGAAACAGAAGCACAGCGCCGAGCAGAACGGCAGCAACACCGCCGGGGTAAAGAGTTCACCGCCCGGGTGGACGATGATCAGCACGCCGATGAAGCCGCAGATGACTGCCAGCCATTGGCCCCGAGTCACCTGTTCACCCAACAGCGGCACCGACAACGCGGTGACCAGCACCGGCGCGAGAAAGTTGACGGCCGTGGCCTCGGCCAGCGGAATGAACAACAGTGCCGAAGTGAACAGCAGGCTGGTACCCAACAGACACAGGGCCCGCGCCAACTGCAGCAGCGGCCGTTTGCTGCGCAGCACCCGCAAGCCCGATTGCGGGAGGAAGATCCCGGCCATCAGCAAGGTATGGATCAGGTAGCGCGCCCAGACCACCATGATCACCGGGTAGAACCCCGAGAGGTATTTGGACAGGGCATCGTGGCTGGCGAACAGCAACGTCGCCAGGACGATCAGCAGAATGCCCTTGAAGGGCTGGTTGATCCCGGAGAGGGGCGTGCTGAGGGTCATGGTGTTCCTTGGGTGATGAGCGGATAAACCGCTTCGCCGACAAGCCGGCGTCTACAGGATGATACGCAACCTATAGGAGTCGGCTTGCCTACGAAAGGGTCCCATGCGGGTTCAGATACGAGCCAACAACACCTGGGTTTTGTCCAGGGCCATCTGTGCCCGCTGCAAGGCGGTGACACCCCGCTCCAGCAATTGCAGCGTGGGAATTTCCAGGCTCAGCGGCAGATTATGCGGCAAGCACTGGAGCAGTCCCGCCAGATCACAATCACCCTCCCCCGGGAAACGCCGTTCATTACGCGCCTGGCGCAGGATCTCCTGCATGTCAGCGGGGCAAGGCCCGGCCACATCGCACAACTGTGCATAACGCAGTCGTGCCGGATCAACCTTGGCCAGCGCCTGCAGGCTCGACCGTGAACGATCGAAATGAAAGGCATCCACCAGCACACAGCCATTGTCACGGCCAGCGCTCTCCACCACCCGCACCGCCTGCTCCAGGTTGCACGCATCGGTCCAGGGCATGAACTCCAGATGTGGATGCAGCCCATACGGCACCGCCAGATCGCACAGCGCGGCAAAGTTGTCGGTCATGCGTGCTTCATCGGGATCGTTGCCCGCCACCAGCAACTCGCTGGCGGCGAACTCGGCGCCCACCGCCAGCACCGCCTCGAAATCGCTGATCCGAGTCTGCGGTTTAAGCCGCAGGATCTCCACATCCAGCACCCGTATCCCCGTATCCCGCAGGCGGGCCAGGGTCTGACGGCGCAAACCGGCATCGGCCACCAGCGCAAAGTGGTGTTCTTCCGGGGTCGCCGGTACCAGGCGCAGGCCGACATGGCTGTAGCCGACGCGGGCGGCCACCTCGACCATTTCCGGCGGGGATAGCTCCAGCACGGTCAGGCTCGCCAGGGAAAATATCCGCTCACTCATCAACGTCTCACTCAATCAGGGTTGGGCTGCAGGCACATCCCGTAACGGCGGCCTGGCGAATGGCTTCGATCAAGGCCAGGGTGCGTGCGGCATCGGCGGCGCTGACCAGGGGCTCGACTTCACCCCGCGCTACTTTGACAAAGTGCTGCAGTTGCAGGCGCAGGGCTTCATCCGGGGCGAAGGCCTCCTGCTGCATCAGCAAGGGCTGATGCCAACCGGCGCCGGCTTCGGCGTAGTGCCAGCGCTGGAGTTGAGGAATGCTCAAGGCGCCCTCGGTACCGGCCAGCAGGTAACACGGCTGGTCCGCCTGGCGCGGATACACCGGGTTCTCCCCGGAATCCAGCTCCCAGCTCCAAGGCGCCGCCACCGCATCGGATCCGGTGAGGCTGCCCAGGGCACCATTGTCGAACTGCAACAACACCGCCGCGCAATCCTCGTTGGCGTAACCGCGCACTGCGTTGCTGGTCATGGCCTGGACCTGACGCACCTCACCGCACAGGTGGCGTAGCAGGTCGAGGTCGTGGATCAGATTGGTCAGCAACATCCCCGCACCGGCCTCGCGGCGCCAGGGGATATCGAAGTAGCTGGCGGGTTTCTGCAACTGCCAGAGCGCAGTGACCGTGGTCAGTCGACCAAGGGCACCGCTGTGCACCAACTGATGGGCGCGGGCGATCAACGGGTTGTGTCGCCGGTGATGGCCGACCAGCACCGGCACACCGCTGCGCCGCGATGCGGCCACCAACTCACGCACTTCATTCAGATGCACGCCCACGGGTTTCTCCAGCAACACCGGCACACCGGCGGCCAGGCAGTCCAACGCGGTGCGGACATGCAGGTTATTCGGGTTGGCGATGATCACCGCATCAGGGCGCACTTCCTTGAGCAGGGTCTGATGATCGGTGAAATGTGGCACCTGCCATTGAGCGACCATCGTGGCGGCCTGGGGCCCAGGATCGGCCACGGCACAGAGCCGGGCCTCACTCAGGGTCTGGAGGTGCTGATAATGCTGCTGCCCCATATTGCCAACGCCGATCAGGGCAATGCGCAGTGGCGGGTTCAATGGCGAATCCTCTTGTGATTGTTATCGGGACACTGAATTCCAAATATTTAGAACTTAGTTCCAATTTCACACAAGAGACATAAAAAATACTGTCCGGTTACCGAACAGCTTTGTATTCAGCCAATGTTGACACCGCAGCCCCTGAGCCCAATCCGCTCACCACCGTCACACGCTACTGGCGACTCGCAGGGCGGCAGCGATCTCAAGTTCGCTGCCGCCCTGCAGGTCCGTTGCCGTCTGCGGCAACAGCGCCATGGGAAATGTGTCGAGAGACGCGCAGGCTCAGTTGAACAGTTCAGACGCCTGGCTGGCGGCCGACAGCTCTTCGGCAAACTGCAGCAGCAACGGCGCCAGTTCATGCAACCGTGCCAGGGGCAGCCGCGCGCTGGGGCCGGCCACGCTGAGCACGCCCACTACCCGACCATCGATGGGGTGACGCACTACCGCGGCAATCGCCGAGGTGCCCACCGCGGAGCTTTCCTCGACCCAGGCATAACCCTGCTCCCGGGCCAGGCGCAAGCGCTCCAGCAGCTCGATGTTCGAGCGCGGTGCGTTGGGCCCCGGGTCCGGCGGCGTCTCGATAGTCTGGCGTTCGACCAGCGACAAGGCCTCGGCATCGCTCAGGGTGGCGAGCCAGGCATGCCCGGAAGCGGTATAGAACAATGGCGCCTCGCGCCCCATGTCAGGGTCGTAGCGCAGGCCGGAACGGGCGCCCTGGGACTTGGCGATCCAGGTCTGCCGCTCGCCTTCGATCACCCCCAGGCGCACCAGTTCGCCGCACTCCTGGGCCAACCGGTCGAGCACCGGCTGGACAATGTCCGCACCGCTGACGGACAGGTAGCGAAACCCCATGGCCACCAACCGGGTGGACAGTTGGTAGCGCAAGGTGTCCGGGTTCTGCCGCACGTAGCCCAGGCGGACCAGCTCTGCCAACAGGCGATGGGTCGCACTCTTGGGAATCTCCAGCTGCTCCGCCAGGGTCTGCAGTGGCAGCCCGCGGGGATCACCGGTAAGACGTTCGAGAACGCTGAAGACGCGTTCGATTTGACTGCCAGCCATGGTCGGGTCCCGACAAAATTTGGCCGATTCTAGAGGCAACCGACCGGTTGGGGAACTGGTGCAGCGCTGTTCGATTACCGCCCAGAATCAGTGCAACCCGAGCTAAGCACCCTGCACAACACCTTGTGGCAAGGTAGCCGAGCTCGTATATTTTTTGGAATTGCTTTCCACAAAAAAGCAAACGCGACTGACGCCCGAACGCAATTCGCCGGGCATTTTCTGCCCGGCGGCGCTGCCCCCCCACAGCCCGGATCGCCACCTGCTCATTGACTGGGTCGAGCTGTTTCATCCACAGGGAGATTGCCCATGCCGCACGCCATAGATTGCCCCGTTCTGACCCACAGCGGCCTGCACATGCCAAAGCTCGGCCTGGGTACCTGGCCGATGCTCGATAAGGAATGCACCCACGCCGTGGAACAGGCACTGGACCTGGGTTACCGGCACATCGATAGCGCTCAGGCCTACAACAACGAAGATGCCGTAGGCCAGGCCCTGGCCAATACCGGCGTGCCCCGGGAACAGATCCACGTCACCACCAAGGTCTGGTGGGATCAGCTGCAACCCGCAGCCATGCGCCACTCCCTGGAGCGCAGCCTGAAAGCCTTGCGCTGCGACTACGTCGACCTGTTCCACATTCACTGGCCCAGCAGCGACTGGGAGCTGGAACGCAGCATCGAAACCCTGGTCTCGTTCAAGGAACAGGGGCTGGTGCGGCACATTGGCGTGGCCAACTTTCCCCTGGCCCTGCTCCGTCGTGTAACCGAGGGATTGGGTGCACCGCTGTCGGCGATTCAGGTGGAGTACCACGTGCTGCTGGGGCAAAGCGGCCTGCTGGACTACGCCCGCAGCCACGACATGGTGCTGACCGCCTATACGCCGCTGGCGCGAAACAAGGTTTCCCAGGTGGCTGAAATCCAACAGATCGCCGCCAAGCATGGCGTGTTGCCAACCCAGGTGGCGTTGAAATGGTTATTGGACCAGGACCATGTGGCAGCGATTCCCAAGGCCAGCAGCCGGGCCAACCAGCAGGCCAACCTGGAGTCCCTCAAACTGCAACTGGACGATGAGGACCGGGCGTTGATCGCCGGCCTGCCCAAGGACCAGCGCCAGGTCAGCCCGGACTTCGCCCCCGCCTGGGACCATTTCCAGCACTGATCCGACCTGCTGCCTTGCACTCCCCGCAGCCGCTTCTCAGGCGATAGCCGTATCACTGCAGGTTGCTCGGGGTTTATCGCCGCCTGTGCTAGCGACCGCTGGGGCCATGCAGCCCCAGGGAAGTTGCCATCCATGGCCTGGCGCGGGTTCAGAAATCGAAGAACACCGTCTCGCCTTCGCCCTGAATACGGATATCAAAACGATAGGCGCGCTGGCCATTCACTTCGCAAGGAAGGGCCAGCAAGGTCTCCCGACGCGGCGCCTGCTCGATCAGGTTCAGTACTGGACACTGGGCATTGGCCTCCGGCTCATCGGCAAAGTACAAGCGCGTGTGCAGGTGAATGTTGATCCCCCGGGCAAACAGCGACAGGTTGATGTGCGGCGCCATCGGCACCCCGGCGGCGTTGTTCACCACCCCAGGCTTGACGGTGTTCAAGGTCCACTCGCCGGCATCGAAGGTGGTCGCGGTGCGGCCAAAACAGTTGAACGGCTTTTGCGTATCGAACACCGGGTCGTAGACCCCGGCATGGTCGGCCTGCCAGAACTCCAGGAACGAGTCCCGCACCAGGTGGCCATTGCCATCGTAGACGTGGCCCAGCAACAAAATCCGCTCACCCGGCGCCTCGGGCTTGGCCATCTGGTTCCAGATCTCCTCGGGACGGGACGGGTTTCCCGCCGCCGCCAGGGCCAGGCCGATGTGCACGTATGGGCCGGCCGTTTGCGAGGGGGTTTCAGGCAACAATTGAACAGGCATGGCAGGCTCCTCAGCAATTCTCGAAGTGGGTCTTGCGCTGGCCGCGCAGCACGATGTCGAAGCGATAGGCCAGGCAATCCATGGGGTTGGCGTGGCCCATGTCCAGGCGCGCGATCAGGCTCTGTACCGCGTCCGGATTGGCGATGGACTTGACGATCGGGCACAGCGGAATCAGCGGGTCGCCTTCGAAATACAGCTGGGTGATCAGGCGCGTGGCAATCGATGGACCGCTGATGGAGAAGTGAATGTGCGCCGGGCGCCAGTCATTCGGGCCGTTGCGCCATGGGTAGGGACCGGGCTTGACGGTGCGGAAGCTGTAGTAGCCGTCACGGTCGGTGAGGGCCCGGCCGACCCCGCCGAAGTTCGGGTCCAGGGGCGCCAGGTAGCGGTCGTTCTTGTGCCGATAGCGGCCGCCGGCGTTGGCCTGCCACATCTCCACCAGAGTGTGGGGAATCGGCTTGCCGTACTGATCACAGACCCGTCCGGAGACGATGATCCGCTCCCCCACCGGCAAACCGCCGTTGTTGAAGTTGAGCAGCAGGTCGTTATCGAAACGCCCGGTACGCAGGTGGGAAAAATCCGGGCCGCTGGTTTCGCTCGGCGACTGTGGAATGCTCACCAGCGCCTGGCTCGGGGAACGGGCAACGGAGGTCTTGTAGTCGGGGGTCAGGGCCTTGGGGTGCCAATTACGGTCACGAATCACGAAACGACTGCTGTCTGCATCAGACATGTCGATCTCCTGTTGTTTGATTTATGGAGCGCAGCCCGCACAGTTTCAAACAAACCAGGAGGGTGGAAAATTGAAAAGCCACCCAACACACATAACCAAAAGGTTATGGATAGCTGCCCTCGCGATAGGCCAATCCCACTTCCCTGAGCACCTCTACCGCCCATTGTGCTGCCAGGGACAACGGCAGGCTGGCGTTGCTGGAGATGCCCACCGAGCCCCCGGGTTCGCGCAGGCCCAGCTCCAGTTCCAGCAGTTCGCCGTTGGCCAGGTCCAGGCGCACCGCATCCAGGGGAGCGATCCACAGCGCATCGCTGGACAAGGTGTAACGTCGGCTCAGGGCCACCGACAGGGTTTCCAGGCGCTGTCGCGACGGGGCGATGCCACATTGCACGAACAGGCTGTCGGCATGTTTGCGGATACTGGTGCCGGCCAGGGGCAGCACCAGGGGATAGGTACTCACGGCCTCACGATCCAGTGGCCCAACCGCCAGCGGATGCTCGGGGCGAGCGACCAGGGTCAGGGATTCGCTGTACAAATGCTCGAAGCTCAGGCCCTGGATCTCCGGGCTCTCGGTCATGCGCCCCACTACCAGGTCGAGATCGCCGACCCGCAGTTGCGAGAGCAGATAGGCACTGGGACCGGTCACCACACTCACCGTCAGCGCCGAATGCCGCTGGTGCAGGCGCCGCATGACTTCCGGCAGCAACAGGCTTTCCACGGTGGACAACACTCCGATGCGCACCAGCCCGGCCGCATACTCGCCACCACGCAGGCTGCTCACGCCTTCGCGCAGGGCCTGCACCGAGGGCCCGGCATAACGCAGGAACGCCCGGCCGGCCTCGGTCAGGCTGAGCCCGGACTTGCTGCGCACGAACAACCGGGTGTCCAGCAACGCCTCCAGTTCCTTGAGGGTTTTCGACATCGCCGGCTGGCTCACCGCCAACACATCAGCGGCACGGGCCAGACTGCCCTGGCGGGCCATTTCAAGAAAACACACCAAGTGACGGAATTTGATGCGGGTATCGATGTTCAATAGGAGGCCCCGAATGTGTCTGGACCGGATCGATCCGGTGCCGGGCCATGGTAGCGTGCGAAAAAATCCCTGACGACCGGACTGGCGCCGGTCTGAGCCACCAGCAACACTGACCAGCAGAAAAAACGAGGACTCCCCATGCTTTGGAAAAAAGGCCGGCGCAGCGACAACGTCGTGGATGCGCGAGATGACAGTGGCGGCGGTGGCGGCGGCATGCGTTTCGGCGGCGGCAAGGGCTTGAGCCTGACTGCGATCATCCTGATCGTCGGCATTGGCTGGGCTACCGGCCAGGACCCGCTGCAGATCCTCGGGCAACTGATCGGCAAGAGCGGACAGAGCAGCCAGACTTCGGCCCCGGCCACCACCCAGGCGCGCAAGGTACCGCCGGCCGACGACCAACAGGCCGAGTTCGTCCGCGCGATCCTCGGCGACACCGAAGACACCTGGGGCCAGATCTTCCAGCAGGCCGGCAAGCAGTATCAGCCACCCAAGCTGATTCTGTTCCGCGGCCGGGTCAACTCCGCCTGTGGCGCCGCGACTTCGGCCAGCGGGCCCTTCTACTGTCCGGCCGACCGCCAGGTGTATCTGGACATGGACTTCTTCCGGGAAATGGCCCAGCGCTTTTCCGCCGCCGGGGACTTCGCCCAGGCCTATGTGATTGCCCACGAAGTCGGGCACCACGTACAGACCCTGCTAGGGGTCTCGGCGAAAATCCAGGCCGCGCGCCAGCAAGGCCAGAAAATGCAAGGCGATGGCGGCCTGTTGGTGCGTCAGGAATTGCAGGCCGACTGCCTGGCCGGAGTCTGGGCCTATCACGCCCAGCAACGCCTGAACTGGCTGGAGCCCGGGGATGTGGAAGAGGCCCTGAATGCTGCCAATGCCATCGGCGATGACCGCTTGCAGCAGCAAGGCCAGGGCCGAGTGGTGCCGGACTCCTTCACCCATGGCACCTCGGCGCAACGCGTGCGCTGGTTCAAGACTGGCTTCAGCCAGGGCCAGGTCAGCCAGTGCGACACCTTTGCCACCAAGAATCTGTAGATGCGCCGGTTGCTTGCGGTGCTGCTGTGCCTGGGAAGCTTTGCGACCCAGGCCGCGGATCATGGGGTCAAGGTCGTCAGCCCTGAACAAATGGCCCTGGACGCTGGGCAACTGTCGCTGGGCCTGAGCCAGGATTGGCGCCAGCCGCTGCCCGAAGTGCAGCGAGCCTTGATCATCGTCCATGGCCGGCTGCGCAATGCCCAGACTTATCTGCACAGTGGCGAAAGCGCCGCCGAACAGGCTGGGCAAACCGCCACGACGCTGGTGATTGCCCCACAGTTCCTCAATCAGAGCGACATTGCCCGCCATCATTTGCCGGACACACTGCTGCGCTGGAAAGGCAACGACTGGATGGCCGGTGAAGCGGCCACTGGCCCTGTCGCCTTGAGCTCCTATGCTGCGCTGGACGCCATCCTGCAACGGTTGAGCGAGCGCAAACGCTTTCCTGCACTCAAGGAAGTGGTGATTGCCGGTCACTCCGGCGGTGCCCAGGTGGTACAGCGCTATGCCCTGACCACAGGCGCGCATGCCGAGCTGAAACACGCCGGGATCGGCCTGCGCTACGTGATAGCCAATCCTTCGTCGTATGCCTACTTCGATGCCTGGCGGCCGGAGCCCGTCGACCCGACAGCCTGCCCACGCCTCAATGATTGGAAATATGGCCTGAAGCAACTCCCGGCCTATGCCGCCGAGCGCTCACCAGAACGGCTCGAACAAGACTATGCACAACAGGACATCACCTATCTGCTGGGCCAGCAGGACATCGACCCCCATCATCCGGCCCTGGACCGCAGCTGCGCCGCCGAGACCCAGGGCGCCTATCGACTGATTCGTGGTCACAACTACTTCGACTACCTCAAGCGACGTCACCCTCAAGGCTTGCCACAACGCCTGGTGGAGGTGCCTGGGGTTGGGCATGACGGCGACCGGATGTTCACCTCGCCCGAAGGGCAGGCAGCACTGTTCCAGTAGGAGCCGGCTTGCCGGCGAAAGCCCTCAGGCCGAAAGCAACCCACGCAACTGCGCGCAATCCTGCGCATGCCAGTCGGTCAGCTCCGGCCATGGATTGTCCGGCAGGTTCACCAGCACGGTACGGGTTCCCGCTGCACGCCCGCAGTCCAGGTCAAAACGATAATCACCGACCATGACCATTCGCTCCGGTGCCACATCCCAGGCTTGGGCCAACTTCAACAAACCACCGGGATGGGGTTTGGGCGGTGCCTCGTCACGCCCCAGTACATCCGCCTCGGCAAAGCAGTCTGCCAGGCCGATGGCCTCCAGGGTTACGTGGGCCAACTCCCGAGCATTGCGGGTCAGGATGCCCAGCCGATAACCGCGTCCGGCCAGGTCACGTACCAGCTCTACCGCACCCGGCGCCGGGCGTGAACCCAGCGCCAGTTCGCGCTCATGCTGCAACAGCCAGGCGTGCTTGGCCGCGGACTCAGCCGCCGGTAACGCCGCCAGATGCGTGAGGATGTCCTCCTCAGGAGGAATCGACAGTGCCTGACGAATCGCCGCGAAGTCATGCACGGCAATGGTCAGGGTGCCGTCCATGTCGAACACCCAATGTTCTATGTCTGAAAGACTCATGCCCAATCCTTGCGATGACGGATCAACCCTTCCTGAGTCACCGAGGCTACCAGCTGACCGGCACGGTTGAACACGCTGCCCCGGGAAAAGCCTCGGGAATTACCAGCCCAGGGACTGTCCATGGCGTACAGCAGCCAGTCGTCGGCGCGCAGGTTACCGTGGAACCACAGGGCGTGGTCGAGGCTGGCGACTTGCATATCCTTCTGCCACACCGACTTGCCATGCGGCAGCATCGAAGTGGTCAGCAGGCCGAAGTCTGAGGCGTAGGCCAACAGGTACTTGTGCAAAGCCGGACTATCGGCCAAGGCACCATCGGCGCGAAACCAGACGTACTTCACCGGGTCCATCGGCTGTGGGTTGTAGGGATCCTTCTCGGTCACCGGGCGCACTTCGATGGGTTTGGGGCACAGCAGTTTTTCACGCATGTGCTCGGGAATCAGGTGCGCGCGCTGGGTGGTGATTTCCAGCTCGGAAGGCAGGTTTTCCGGCCCCACTACCTGCGGCATGCTGTTCTGGTGCTCGAAGCCTTGTTCGTCGTACTGGAAAGAGGCGCTGCAAGTGAAGATCGGGTTGCCCTTCTGGATCGCCGTCACCCGCCGGGTACTGAAACTGCCACCGTCGCGCACCCGGTCCACCTGGTACACCACCGGCAAGGCGGCATCCCCCGGACGCAGGAAATAACCGTGCATGGAGTGCACATGGCGCGCCTCCTCCACCGTCTGACTGGCCGCGGACAACGACTGGCCGAGCACCTGGCCGCCAAACAGCTGGCGAAAACCGAGGTCCTGGCTGCGACCACGGAACAGGTTTTCTTCGATGGCTTCCAGGGTCAACAGATCGACCAGGTCATCCAACACATGACTCATTCAGACTCTCCTCACACAGAGCAAAACCGCGCAATCTCGGCTGCGGCGGTGACTTCAATTGGGGCCAGCTATCTCGTCGGCACATTCTAAACGTGCGCGCCTGCTATCCATGCAAGGTTTCCAGCCATTGTTCACGGGTAATTCGGTACAGCACATGCTCGCGCAGCGGATGATCGCTGGCGAGGTTCGGATGGGCGAAATCCTCCTCGGCGGCGTGGTGCATGCCGATGGCCTGCATGACCTTCTGCGACGGCAGATTGGCCCGGGTGGTAAAGGCCACTACCTCGTCCAGGGCCAGGCGGTCGAAGCCGCAACGCAAGGCAGTCCAGGCCGCCTCGCTGGCATAACCCAGGCCCCAGTGCTCGCGAGCCAGGCGCCAGGCGATTTCCACTGCCGGGGTGAACGACGCCTCGAAACCGACGACGCCCAGGCCGGTAAAACCGATGAAAGCACCAGTGTCCTTACGCTCGAGGGCCCAGACCCCGAAGCCGTGCTCGGCAAAATGCCCGCGTACCCGCCCGATCAGCGCGGCACTTTCCAGACGACTCAAGGGCGCGGGAAAGTAGCGCATCACCTGTGGATCGGCACACATTGCCGCAAATGCCGGCAAATCGTCGTCGCGCCATTGGCGCAGCAACAGGCGCGCGCTCTCGAGTTGCAATATCGGCTCCATCGGTGCCCTCCGTTTCCATGGGTGCAAGTCTACATCGCTGGTAGGATCGTTTACGGGTTCATCTAAGAAAATGCCATGCCATTGCCACTGATTTATCACGACGACTACAGCCCCGAATTTCCGCCGGAACACCGCTTCCCCATGGATAAGTTCCGCTTGCTGCGCGATCACCTGGTGGACAGCGGCCTGACCCGGGACGCCGACCTGCTGCGCCCGCAACTCTGCCCTCCGGAGGTCCTGGCCCTGGCTCACGACCCCGGCTATATCGAACGCTACATGAGTGGCGAGTTATCCCGGGAAGACCAACGGCGCCTCGGCCTGCCCTGGAGCGAAGCCCTGGCCCGGCGCACCGTGCGCGCCGTCGGCGGTTCACTACTGGCCGCCGAACAGGCACTGGAACATGGCCTGGCCTGCCACTTGGCCGGCGGCACCCATCACGCCCATTACGACTATCCGGCGGGGTTCTGCATCTTCAACGACCTGGCGGTGATCAGCCATTACCTGCTGCAAAGCGGGCGCGTAGGACGAGTGCTGATATTCGACTGCGACGTGCATCAAGGCGATGGCACCGCGCGGATCCTGCAACATACCCCTGATGCGGTGACCGTCTCGTTGCACTGCGAAAAGAACTTCCCTGCGCGCAAGGCCCAGAGCGATTGGGACATCCCTCTGCCGATGGGCATGGGCGACGCCGAATACCTCAACGTGGTGGATGACACCCTCAACTACCTGCTACCCCTGTACCAACCGGACCTGGTGCTGTACGACGCCGGGGTCGACGTGCATCAGGATGATGCCCTGGGCTACCTCAAACTTACCGATGCCGGCGTAGCCGAGCGCGACGAAAGAGTCATGCGCCATTGCCTGGGCCGCGATATCCCGGTGGTCGGCGTGATCGGCGGCGGCTACAGCAAGGACCGCCAGGCCCTGGCCCGTCGCCACGGCATCCTTCACCACAGTGCACAGCGGGTCTGGGAAACGTCAGGGTGCTACTGAGCGCCCTCATCCTTACCCACATCCACTGTGGAACCGCTTGTGGATAACCTGGGAGAAAGCTTCTACAGCCTTTGTTCCACGGGGCCCCGAGGCTATCGCCTGTTTTTTGATCAGTGACATCAGACGGTCATGGAGTTGTGGATCGCTTACCCCCAATCCCTGTGGAACCGCCTGTGGATAACCTGCGTGAAAGGCTCTGGAGCCGTTGTTCTGCAAGGCCTGCAGAACGGTGGATGTTTTTTGATCAGGGGGGCGACGCACCTCCCTAGTGTTTTTCGACACCCACACTGGTTGCCAGATAACGGTTTGCTCGATAAGCCAGGCTGGGGCCGTCAACCTTTTTTGCCCCTCGAAGCTGCGCGTCGTGTCCTTGAGCAAGTCGCTCAACCGCACATCGGTAAACCTCGATGGATCGGCAGGAGCATGACCCAGTCGCACGATCATGTACGTCATGGCACCGTGACGCTGCTCACGACCCTGGACTCTCTTCAGAGACCGTCGACCAGGAATATTGAAATCAACATTGGCATCAGCAGCGGCTGGAGTTTCTCAAGAGGATCCATCGAGAAACACCCAAGCCTCTCCAACTGCACTGGTTCGCCAAAAACTACGCCCCTCACAAGCACCCCACTATGAGAGCGTCGCTGGAAAAACATAAACGCTTGCACATGCATTCCACCCCAACTTCCAGCTAGTGGATGAACATGATCGGGCACTTTTTCCGGAATATCACTGTGTATCTACGTGAGGCTACGGGCTTACAGGCCAATGGGTAAATCATTTAGAGAAATAACACTAGTGATGGGGTAAAAGCCCGCCGGCCTAGACGAAATATCCCCCAAGGCACCATTATGGGAATCTTGATCTATACCAAGGGCGCCAGGCGCCAACATAGACAAGTTACTCAGATATAAAAACCACTCCCCCCCACAACGCCATGATTTATCGAAAATAATTAATTATTAAACCCAACGAATATAACGCCAGTTTCAAGTCTGAGATTACGGCTTGCGGCCAAGATTAAAACACTTGGGAGTCAAGTGGAAAAACATAGACGTAGTGCTGTTCGACTACAGAACACACAGCGGAGCCTCACACAAAAACTGTTGGGTTATGCCGAAGCGATAGGATTGACAGCACTAGATTTTTCTGAATAAAAGCATTAAAAACCCATTGGCAGTGTTGTATCATTTTTCAAAATCCACCATCAGATCCAGATAATACTGCGACCGGATTGTCAGTACTCACTTGAAGCAGGCTCATAACTATGCGGTTCTTAATAACTGGCGGTGCAGGGTATATTGGTTCACACACGTTGCTGGAGTTGCTTCAGGCAGGCCACGAGGCGGTGGTTCTGGATAACCTGTGCAATAGTTCAATGCTCTCGCTACAGCGCGTTCAACAAATAACCGGTGGCACCCCTGTATTTGTTCAAGGTGATGTTTGCGACCGCGCCCTCCTCGATCGTATTTTTTCCCAGTACGAGATTGATGTGGTATTGCACTTCGCTGGTCTGAAAGCCGTCGGAGAGAGCGTAAAACAACCCTTGTCCTACTATCAGAACAACGTTAGTGGCAGCATCACCTTGTGCCAGGCCATGGCCGCAGCAGGCATCTACCGCCTGGTGTTCAGCTCCTCCGCCACAGTGTACGGCGACCCAGTGCAGATACCGATTGTCGAGAGCTGCCCGCTGGGAACACCTACCAACCCCTATGGCACCTCCAAGTTAATGGTAGAGAAGATGCTGCAGGATATGGCAGCCGCTGACCCACGCTGGTCAGTTGCCCTGTTGCGCTACTTCAATCCGGTGGGTGCACACCAGAGTGGACTTCTGGGCGAGGACCCAAACGGCCTGCCGGAAAACCTATTGCCCTACATAAGCCGTGTCGCAGTGGGAAAACTCGAAAGACTTTCCATCTATGGCAACGACTATCCGACCCCCGATGGCACCGGTGTTCGGGACTACATTCATGTAGTTGATCTTGCCAAAGGGCACATAGCAGCCGTGAACTACATTTCCCAGCACACCGGTATCAATGTCTGGAACCTCGGGACCGGGGTGGGTTACTCAGTACTGGAAATGATCCGAGCATTCGAGGAAGCCTCTGGCTGCAGCATTCCCTACACACTCTCCCCACGTCGCCAGGGCGACATTGCACAATGCTGGTCAACCCCGTCCAAGGCACTTCACGATCTGGGCTGGAAGGCAGAACTCGGGTTGAAGGAGATGATGGAGGATACGTGGCGTTGGCAGTCGAATAACCCAGATGGGTACCGGTAGCTTTAAATGAAAAACAGTTGGTTGAAGATGGGCCGGTGGTGCACCCAGGACATGTCTCCAATGTCGTGGGTAGCGCTGTGATTACCACAGACGTGCCAGATTGCGGTTCAGCAGTCATTGATCTCGCAGAAAAGATGCTCTTCATCATCGAGCACCCCGAGCGTCTGGAAAGAATGGGCCAGGAAAGCTATCGCATCGCACAGGAAAAATTTGATGCACAAGAGGTCAATCAACGACTGCTGAACCTGTTGGATATCTGATGATGAATCCCATCGCATGCGTCTCACGCCAATGGCCGACAACTCATCCAGCAGACGCTGTTCCCGAGCATTGCTTACAATAGCCACCCCTCCCATTCTCTAGGCTTTCTGATGTCCCCCTCCTCTACTTCCCACGTCGCGGTTATCGGTGGCGGCCCCGCTGGTCTGATGGCCGCCGAGGTACTGAGCCAGGCTGGAATCCGGGTTGACCTGTACGACGCCATGCCTTCGGTGGGCCGTAAATTCCTCCTGGCCGGAGT
Organism: Pseudomonas sp. Fl5BN2; assembly: GCF_009908205.1. NCBI lineage: Bacteria > Pseudomonadati > Pseudomonadota > Gammaproteobacteria > Pseudomonadales > Pseudomonadaceae > Pseudomonas > Pseudomonas sp. Fl5BN2. Next base: position 76,741 of record NZ_JAAARL010000008.1, read on the forward strand.
CGGTGGCATGAACATCACCCACTCCGAAGCCTACCCGGCCTTTCTCGCCCACTACGCCGAACGGGCACCGTACATCGCCCCGCTGCTGCGCGAATTCGGTGCCGAGGCGCTGTGCCAGTGGATTCATGACCTGGGCATCGAAACCTTTGTCGGCAGCTCCGGGCGGGTGTTTCCCACCGATATGAAGGCTGCGCCGCTGCTGCGCGCCTGGCTCAAGCGCCTGCGAGATACCGGCGTGGTGATCCACACCCGTCACCGCTGGCTGGGCTGGGATGCCGACGGCAGCCTGCGCATCCAGCACGCCGAGGGTGAAAGCGCGATACAGGCAGATGGGGTTCTGCTGGCATTGGGCGGCGGCAGTTGGGCACGCCTGGGTTCCGACGGGGCCTGGCTGCCCTTGCTGGAACAGCGCGGTGTGCAGGTTGCGCCGTTGCAACCGAGCAACTGTGGTTTTGAGGTCAGCGCCTGGAGCGAGTTGCTACGCAGCAAATTCGCCGGGGCTCCACTGAAGAACGTGGCCATCGGCCTTGGCGACGACGTGCCGCGGCTGGGTGAGTGCGTGATCACCGCCAGTGGCATCGAGGGCAGCCTGATCTATGCGCTGTCGGCGCCGATTCGCGATGCGATCAATCAACATGGCCAGGCGACTATTCATATCGACCTGCTGCCGAGCAAACCCCAGGACAAGGTCCTGGCCGCCCTAGCCAAACCTCGCGGCTCACGGTCGATGGCCAAGCACTTGCAGAGCCAGTTAGGTATCGAAGGCGTGAAAGCCGCGTTGCTGCGTGAGCTGACGCCAGCAGCAACCTTCAACGATCCGGCGCTCCTGGCAGCGGCGATCAAGGCACTGCCCTTGACGCTGGTAAAGACCCGCCCGCTGGACGAGGCCATCAGTAGCGCTGGTGGCGTGCCTTTTGAGGCTCTCGACGAAGGCCTGATGCTCCAGCAACTGCCAGGCGTATTTTGCGCGGGGGAAATGCTCGACTGGGAAGCGCCGACCGGCGGCTACCTGCTGACCGCCTGCTTTGCCAGTGGGCGCCGGGCCGGGCTGGGGATGCTGCAGTGGTTGCGCCATAGGCCATAAACAGCTTCGCCGGCAAGCCGGCGAAGGGTTCAACGGGATTTCAGATCAAGGCTTGCGCTTGCGCGGCCCGGTGTTGAACACCGGGACCTTGCGCACCGGCTTCACCGCAGGCGCTTCGGCCACTTCACCGCTGTCCACCCACTTGCCCAGGTTGCGCTTGCCGCCACCAGAGGTTTTCGGCTTCTTGGGTTTCTTCGGCTTCTTGAGTACCTGACCACTGGCGTCGGTTTCCGGTACCCGGTGCTCGGGTTCGAAATCCTGTTCTTCGTGGCGCGTCAGGGTCTGGCGAGTGAGCATCTCGATCGCCGACAGCAGGTTGACCTCGTCAGCACAGACCAGGGAAATCGCCTCGCCGGTGGACCCGGCACGCCCGGTACGACCAATGCGGTGGATGTAGTCCTCGGCCACGATCGGCAAATCGAAGTTGACCACCAGCGGCAGGTCTTCGATGTCCAGGCCGCGGGCCGCCACATCGGTGGCCACCAGGATCTGGATCTCGCTGGCCTTGAACCGGTCCAGGGCGCGCTGGCGAGTGGCCTGGGGCTTGTCGCCGTGGATGCCGTCGGCATTCACGCCCTGGCCCTGGAGTTTTTCTACCAGTGCATCCACGCCGTTACGGGTCTTGGCGAACACCAACACCTGTTTCCAGCGGTTCTTACGCAGCAGGTGACTGAACAGCTCCGGCTTGCGCTTCTTGTCCACCGTCACCACCCATTGCTTGACCGTATTGGCGGCCACGTTGCGCGGGCTGACTTCGATGCTCAGGGGGTCATTGAGCATTTGCCCGGCCAACAGGCGGATGGCATCGGAGAAGGTTGCGGAGAACAGCAGGGTCTGACGCTTTTTCGGCAGGGCGGCATAGATATCCTTGAGCTCCTCGGAGAAGCCCAGGTCGAGCATGCGGTCGGCTTCATCCAGCACCAGAGTCTGTAGCTGGCTGAATTTCACCGCGTTCTGCCGGTACAGGTCCAGCAGGCGGCCCGGAGTTGCCACCAGCAGGTCAATGCCTTTGCGCAGCTTCATCATCTGCGGGTTGATGCTGACCCCGCCGTACACCGCATAGGTGCGCAGCGGCAGGTGCTCGGCGTACTGGCGTACGCTTTCGTGAACCTGCTCGGCCAGCTCGCGGGTCGGCACCAGGATCAGTGCACGCACCGAATTGCTCTCGACCTTCGGCCCTTCCATGGTCAGCAATTGCAACAGCGGCAGGGCGAAACCCGCGGTCTTGCCAGTACCGGTCTGGGCTGCGGCCATCAGGTCGCGACCGGCCAACACCGCTGGAATGGCCTGGGCCTGGACCGGCGTCGGGGTCTGGTAGCCGAGGGTTTCAAGGGCACGCAGCAAGGGTTCGATCAGGCCAAGAGTGGCGAATGTCATGGGGGTACCGTAGGAAAGATTCAGCGCAGGGACGCAATGGGCGGCAGTTTACCTGAATTTCTCGAGGTTGCTCCGACCCTCGCGTTGCCACCCATCCGCGTCAGGAGCCCCTATATCTGCGGTATTGGGCTCGATAAAAACAAGTTCCCTAGGACCGGTACGAAAAGCCCGGCCTGCGATGTACGACGTCGATTCCCCTGCCTATGATCCCCCCGCCGGCACAACTCCTTATCCACATCATCAACGCGGACGCTTCAATGCGCCTGTTCGTAAGGTCTTGCGCCGCGTTGCAACAATCCAGGAATGGTTATGCCGAGCTTCAGATTGAACGCCCTGTCCCGTGCCACCCGCCTTTGGGTCGCCGGCCTGGGGACTGCTGTATTACTGCCACTGAGCGGTCTGGCACTGGCCAGCGAAGAGTCTGCCAATGCCACGCAATCGCGCAGTGAAAACGTGATCAGCGGGCACTTCATCAACATCCAGGCGCTAAACAACAACCCCAACCAGCGCAGCACCAGCGAAGTCGGGACCGAGTTGCTATTGCAGGAAACCGGGATGCGCATTCGCAGCCTGATCCCAGAGCAGAACGACACCTTCAAGGATCTCAAGGTCATGACCGGCCAGCTCGAGGGTCGTGCCCGCTCGCTCAACGCACCGGGAGAAATGATCCTGGTCACCCGTGGCGATGGCAGTTTTATCGCCCTTCTGCCAGACGCCGGCGCGATCATTCGTGGCCACGCCAGTGGCGAACAGTCGATGATCCGCTCTGAAGATCGCCTGGGCCAGCCTGGAGGCGGCAGCGATTCTGAAGAAATCAGCATCGAGGAGACCGTCCACGAGCTGGAAACCCTGAGCGGCCAACGCAGCCTGCAGCTCAACCGCAACGCCCAGGGTGAGACCGTCATCGACGTGTTGGCCGGTTTCTCACAAGTAGCGGTCAACTACATCGGCGATCACGAAGCCTATGCCCTGGGCCAGATCGCGACGGTCAACAGGGCCTTGAAACAATCCCAGGTTCAAGGCGTGCGCCTGCGCCTGGTGGGCACCCAGGTGATTCCCGGCGACTACCCGATTACCGCAAGCTCCGACGGAACCCTGGGCCAGGTCAGCACCCTGTTCGCCGAAGGCATGAAGCGGTACAGCCCGGATCTTGTGGCCGCCTTCGTCAAAGGTACCCCAGGGGTGGACACCGCCTTGGCCTGGGGCTATGTCGGTGGACGCTATACCGTCAATGCCATTAGCTCATCCGCGGCCTTCCGCCACGAGATCGGCCACAACGCCGGGGGCCATCACTGCTCCGATGGCAGCAGCTATAAATTCGGCCACAACAACGGCACCGTCGGCAGCATCTTGTGCGGTAACCACATCGGCTATTACTCCAACCCCGATGTGAAAGACATCCGCGGCGTGCCTGTAGGGGATGCGCGCACCGCCAATATGGCCCGGGTATGGCGCGAAAACGCAGCGAAGATGTCCGCCTATAGCCCTGCCGTCGTGCCCCTGGGCGAAGAGCAGGCGAGCAAGATCCTCGAGCAGAAGATCGACCTGGAGGCAAAACAGTGGCGCTACTTCCCGATCGATGTTGCGCCCGGCACCGAGCGCCTGGTGTTCATGGTCACCAATGGCCAACGTACCGAATACACGGGGAACACCCAGCTGCTGATCAAGTACGGAACCCAACCGAGCCTCAGCGCCTACGACTATCGCTCCCAGGAAAACTCAGGCCCGTCCTTGGCGGTCAACACTCCTCGTGCCGGCCGCTGGTACCTGGCCCTGCGCACGAACAACAATAAAACCGCCTCCGACCTGGTTCTGGAAGGCTTCAGCTATGCGCAGCGGAGTGAAACCGCCCAGGCCCGCTACCTGAAACTGGTAGCCACTTCCTCGGTCGATGGCAAGGACAATGCCAGCGTGGCGGAATTGCTACTGGCCGACGCCAAGGGCCAATCGCTGCCGCGTGACAGCTGGCGCATCCACTCCACCAGCAGTGCCGGAACCGGCCTGGTCATGGGCGACCAGGCCATCGACGGCAACCCCAAGACCTACTGGAGCTCGGCCGCGAACGCACGCTATCCCCATGAAATAATCATTGATCTGGGGGCCGAACGCCGCTTCTCGCAACTGCATTACCTGCCTCGCCAGGACGCGGGCCAAACGGGCAACATCAAGGGCTACCAGGTCTACGGCAGCAACAGCCCGAGCGGCGCCTGGGACTTGCTCGCCGACGGCGAGTTCAACGCTGACAACGAGGTCAAGGCTGCTTCGCTGAAACCTGTGGAAGCGGGTAAATCACCGATAGCCGTAATCAGTGGCAAGACCGAGGCCAATGCCGGCGACAAGATCGTCCTGGACGCCTCCGCCTCCAGCGATCCGCAAGGCAATGCCCTGAGCTTCGCCTGGGAAGCGTCGCCCAAGCTGGACTTCAGCTTCGACGGTTCAAGCGTGTCGTTTATCGCGCCAGAGCTGGCTGAAGATACTCGCTATCGTTTCACCCTGACCCTGAGCAACGGCAAGCTGAGCAGTACCCGGACCCACGAAATACGGGTCAAGGGCAAGGCCGCCACCAGCAGCTGCAAGGCTGAGTGGAAAGTCGGCGGAATCTACGTGACCAACGATGTGGTGCAGTGGAAAAGTCGTCAGTACCAGGCTCGTTGGTGGACTTCAGGCAGCGAACCGGGCAACCCAGCCTTCACCGGCCCTGATGGCGGCGGCAAGGTTTGGCGCGACCTCGGCCCCTGCCAGGGCGGCGGGGATAAACCGACCGAGCCACCGGTGGAAACGCTCAAGCCTCCCGTAGCGATCATTGGCGGCGCAACCGAGGCCAAGCCTGGTGAGATGGTCTACCTCAACGCGACGGCCTCCAGTGACCCGGCCGGCCTGAACCTGAGCTACAGCTGGAAAGTCAGCCCCAGCGTCGGTTTCGAAGCCGCGGGCACCCTGATGAAGTTCGTCGCCCCGAAAGTCGACCAGGACGTCATCTACCGGGTCAGCCTAACGGTGAGCAACGGCAAGCAGAGTGCGACTCGCGAGCATAACGTCAAGGTCATGGCCGATGCCCCCGCAGTGGTCAAGCCACCCGTGGCGGCCATCAGCGGTGCTGTCCAGGCCAAGGGCGGCGAGTCGGTCATCCTGGACGCCTCCGGTTCCAGCGATCCGGCCGGGCTGGCCTTGAGCTACCGCTGGAGCGTGACCCCCAACGTGGCCTTCCAGGCTTCGGGAGCCAAGCTGAGTTTCATCGCCCCCAAGCAGGACAAGGACACCAGCTACCGCTTCAGCCTGACCCTGGACAACGGCAAGCACAGCGTGATCCGGGACCACAGCGTAATGGTGCTGGCCGAAGAGCCGATTCCGCCAGCGGGATGCCAGGGTCCCTGGAGCGCAGGCGCGATCTATGTGACAGGTAACAAGGTCAGCCACGACGGGCGCTACTACATCGCACGCTGGTGGACCCGTGGCACTCAACCGAACAGCAGCACCGTCGGCCCGGACAACAGCGGCAAGGTCTGGCGCGACGGCGGTCCTTGCAACTGAAGACACCTGACGAGCGATCCCAGGATCGCTCGCCAGTCCCGAAAACCTGACGCTGAGGCAAGGGGCCGGAACACTGGCACGCCCACTTGACTGCTGCTGGCAATTGATCCGCCCTCCTCAAGGCGCGCCAGGCATGGCGCGCCCCTTCTTCAGCAGCCCCTGGCAAACAGGCTGCGGCTCGCCAAGATAAACCTCGCTCGCCTCCAACCCTGATTCGCATTAATCTCACGCTCGCCACCCCGGCACGTTCGCCAGCGGCGCACGAATACTTTCCGACGGAGATTTCAATGCTCAAGACTGCCCTGTCCGCATGGATGCTAGCGGGCCTTTCAATCGCCAGTGCGCAGGCCGCCGAGAGCATCGGTTTCCGCGAAATCGAGCTGGCCCAGTCACCCGACAACCGAGCACTGCATGTCGCCCTCTGGTACCCGACGGCCACCACTGAGCCCGTTGTCTCGACCGGGGAAAACCAGGTGTTCTATGGGGTACCGGCCATCCGCGATGCACCGCTTACCCAGCAGCCACATCCTTTAGTGGTCCTGTCCCATGGTTATCGCGGCAATTGGCGAAACCTCAGCTGGCTGGCGGCGGACCTGGTGCGCCAGGGATATGTGGTCGCCGCCCCCAACCACCCGGGCACAACCACGTTCGACACACGCCCGGAAGAGGCGGCAAGACTCTGGGAACGCCCCCGCGATCTCAGCCGAGTCATCGACCAGTTGACCCAGAACCCAGCCCTGGCTGGCCCTGTCCAAGGTGATCGGATCGCGGCCATCGGCCACTCGCTGGGAGGCTGGACCGTCACCGCGCTGGCCGGCGCACGCTACAGTGCGCAACGTTTGCAGGAGGAATGCCAGCTGCACCCGAACCCGAGGATCTGCGGCTTGGCCCCCGAAATGGGCATAGTCCCTGAACAGCAATCGCTCCTTGGCCAGGACCTGCGGGATCCACGGGTCAAGGCCTTCGTCTCGCTCGACCTGGGGTTCGCCCGTGGCTTCACTGCACAGAGCCTGGCGAGCATCGAGCACCCGCTACTGGTCCTGGGTGCAGGGGTTGATATCAATGGTGACCTGCCGTTCCAGATGGAGTCGGCCCACCTGGCCGCCCAGCTCCCTCAGGACCGGGTGAACAGTGAGAAAATCGCCGACGCCAGCCACTTCAGCTTCATGCAGAACTGCAAGCCGGGGGCCGTCGCTCTTCTCAAGAAAGAGGCGCCGGGTGACGAAATCATCTGCCAGGACGGTGACGGGCGCAGCCGCGAGGCGATTCACCAGCAGGTCGCCGACACCGTCAGCGCCTTCCTGGCCAAGGCAATCCCGCCGCAATAATCGGCCCAGCACCTGACCCGAGCGGGTCAGGCGCTTTCCTGGACTACCACTTTCGACTTGGACTTGCGCCACTGGGGCAGGCCGATCAGCACCACCGCGCTGATGATCACCACCATGGCCACGGCCTCTTCGATGCCGATGGTTTCGCCGATAAACACGATGCCCAGCAGCACCGCGACAGCCGGGTTGACGTAGGCGTAGCTGGTAGCCGCGGCCGGACGCACATGCTTGAGCAGGTACATGTAGGCATTGAATGCGATGATCGAGCCGAAGCCGATCAGGTAGAACAGGGCCAACCAGCCTTCCAGCGGCGGTACCGCTTCCAGGCGCTCACCACTCAGGGCGCTGCCAATCAGCAGCACCACGCCACCCACCAGCATCTCCGCGGCGCTGGCCATGGCGCCCTGGGGCAGTGGCAGGTGCTTGCTCCATACCGAACCGAAGGCCCAGGCTGCCGCGGCGAACAGCAACAAGCCCGCGCCCAGTGGACTGGACTGCAGGTTGGAACCCAGGTTGAGCATGCCGATGCCAATCATCCCGAGCATGATCCCGGCCCACTCCAGGCGGGTGTTGCGTGCGCCCCAGAAATAACCACAGAGCAAGGTGAACAAAGGCACGGTGGCCACTGCCAATGCGGCGACCCCGGAGGTGACACCGCTGTGCTCAGCCACGGTCACTGCACCATTGCCGCAGCTAAGCAGCAAAATGCCAATCATGCCCGCCGCCTTCCACTGCGCCCAGGTCGGTGCCGGTACTCCGCGCCAGCGCAGGAAGGCGTACATCAGGCCACCGGCGATCACGAAACGGATGCCCCCCAGCATCAACGGAGGCCAGTACTCGACACCAATCCGGATCACCAGGTAGGTCGAGCCCCAGATCACGTACAGAGCAAAGAAGGCAGCAATCAGGGGCAGCGGAAAACGACTTTGGCCAGGCATGGGAACGGCTCGAAGGCAGGCATGAGGGGAGATCTATTCTAAAAAGCCGGTCAACGGAAATTAAGTTACAAAACCTGTTTATAAGACCCATACACTTTTCAAAACATGGAGATCAAGGCTATATACCGTGCTTTCGAAAGTCAGCCTGGGTTTGGGAGTTTTCCATGGACAAGTACGACCGCATGCTCCTCGCCGCGCTGCTGGAAAACGGCCGGGCGAGTTATGCCGAGCTGGCCCGCAAGGTCAATCTTTCGGCGCCGGCGGTGGCCGAGCGCGTGGCCAAGCTCGAAGCCGGCGGAGTGATCACCGGCTACCAGGCCAAGGTCGACATGAGCAAGCTGGGGCTGCCGATCCAGTGCGTGATAGAACTGCGCCTGGCCCAGCATGGCAACCAGAAGGCCTATGACGAACTGGTTCGGATTCCACAGCTCACCGAATGCCACCGGGTCACCGGCGATCCCTGCGTAATCATGCAAGCGGCGGTGGGCTCGATGCCGGAACTGGAGGAGTTGATCAACCGTGTGGCCCAGTTCGGTTTCAGCAAGACCTCTATCGTGCTGTCCAGTGCCATCGAGCGGCGCGTGCCCTTGGGACAGCTGGAGAACCTCGATAAATGATCCGCCCCGGCTCACCACCGGCGCCCCTCTTACCCCCAATCCTTGGGGAGCCGCCTGTGGATAACCTGAGCAAAAGCCTCTGCAGCCTTGAGCACGCAAGACCTCCAGAGAACTGGCTATTTTTTGATCAGCCGTAACCGTAGAAACCTGACGACTGCAGACACACCGAAACCTTGTGGACCAGACACCCCAAAAACAAGGCTCAAGCCAGCGACAAAGGCTACCGTGGGAAAGCGTTCAACAACCGCGATGGCGCTTGAGGTGCTCGGGCACCTTGGCCGCCGGGACTTTCTGCAGCTTGCACAGAAAATCATGGGACAGCGCCTGCATGCCATGCTTGTGCCTTAGCTCTGTCGCCAGGTGCGCCACCAGGTTGGCGGCCATTTCGGCATCGGCCATGGCCCGGTGAGCCTGGCCGGTGTGAGGCAAGCCGGCATAGGAGGTCAAGGTGCCGAGCTTGTGGTTCGGCGCCGCCGGCATCAGGCGCCGGGCCAGCAGCAGGGAACAGGCAAAATTTTGCAGGCGGGTGCGCTTGATCCGTCCCAGTTCGAAATCCCAGAACTTCTGGTCGAAGGCCGCGTTGTGCGCCAGCAAGGGCGTGGTGCCGACAAACTCGTTGACCTCGTTCATCACCTGTTCTGCAGGTGGGGCGCTGCGCAGCATGGCATTGCTGATACCGGTCAACTGTTCGATGAACCCCGGCACACGCACGCCGGCATTCATCAGGCTCTGGTAACGCTCGACGATGCGCCCCTGTTCAAGGATCACCACGGCGATTTCCGTGGCCCGGCAACTGCTGCTCGGGGAAATCCCGGTGGTTTCAAAGTCGATGACCGCAATGCGTTCCAAACCTGTCCTGCTCCGTATAAATATTGATCAGCTTTTCAGCAGCAAGGCGCCTTCGATCGGCACATAGCGAGTGGCCGCGCGAATCAGTGAATTGGCCGTCAGGCCCGGCACCCCGTAGGCCACCGCGCTGACCCCGTGCTTGTGGATGATGCGCTCCAGCAGCAGGTCGAAATCACCGTCGCCGGAGGCCAGCACCACTTCGTCGACCTGGGCGGCGGCGTCCATGATGTCGATGGTGATGCCCACGTCCCAGTCACCCTTGGCCGAACCATCGCTGCGCTGGATGTAGGGCTTGAGCTTTACCGTGAAGCCCAGGTTGCGCAGGATCTGCTGAAACTGCTGCTGCTTGCTGTCACCGCGATCGATGGCATAGGCATAGGCTTCGACAATCTGCCCCTGTTTGCTGATATCCGCCCACAGGGCTGCGTAGTTGAAGTGACAACCATAAGCCTGGCGGACGGTGTAATAGAGGTTCTGGACATCGGCGAACACAGCGATTTTTTTCACCGCTAATCCTCATGGCGCAGCAGCGCAGGGGCTGGATCGGGCCTCAGGCCCCGAAAAGTCGCCCAGTATGCCAGTCACAAGGATTGTTCCGCGAATAATCGGTCCGGAGCAGGCAACTGCCCCGGACCGACGGTGCGTCAGACGAAGGAGTCGTCGTCGGAGAACAGCGAGCTGTCGTCGTTGTCGTAGTCGGCGTTATTGAAGCTGCCCTGATCGTTGTTGCCCCAGGAGTCGTTGTTGGCCAGGCGCTGATCGTCATTGCCCCAGCCGCTGTTGTCGCTGGCCGGAGCCGGTTCTTCCTTGATGACTTCGACGACTTCCTGGGGTTGCTGGTTGCTGTGGAACAGGCTGCTGATACCCTGCGCCAGCATCACCCCACCGGCGACTCCGGCAGCGGTTTTCAACGCGCCGCCGAGGAAGCCACCGCCTGCTGCGGCTGGCGCCTGCTGAGGCGCATAGTTCTGTTGTGGGGCGCCATAGTTCTGCTGTGGCGCCGCGAAGTTCTGCTGCGGTGGCACACCAAAGGACGGCCGCGCGGGTTCGCGCCAGCCACCGCCGGAGGATGGCGCAGCGCTCGGGGCAGGAGCCGGCTGCGACTCGCGGGAACCACCGAAGATGCTCGACAGGAAATCGCCCCCCGAAGCCGGCGCCGGCGTCGCGGCCTGGGACCTGGCCTGTTGCAGTTCTGCCTGCAGTTGCTGGACTTGCTGACTCAGTTGCTTGTTCTGCTCGTCGAGGCTCTTGAGAGCAGCCTCTTGCACCAGGATCGCCTGGGTCATGAAATACCCGGCGGCGGGCTGGCGGGTCAGGTGCTCCTTGATCCGCGCCTCGGCCTGGGCATCACGCGGGGCTGAATCCGTTTCGGCTTGCTGCAACCGTGAAAACAGTCCATCGATCAGGCTTTGCTCTTCGTTGTTCATGGCGACCTCTTTAGATTGCCGGTAGAAATCTGGTCCGCGGCCCCAAGAAGCTGCGGTACGCACCAGTTATGGGGCTGATGCGACGACTTTCAATGGTCTTTACCCAAGGTTTACGTTTGCTCCAAAGGCGCCGGCATCGGTTAAAGTGTGCAACCGCTTCGTCAACTGCGATCCCATCGATGAATCCGTTAGCTGTTCTCCGCGACTCCCTGTATTTCTTCCAGCGCAACCTCGGCCGGATCGCCCAGCTGTGCCTGCCGCTGGTGATCCTTGAGGCGCTGCTGCAACAAGGGCTGAGCAGTGCCCTGGGCGCGGATGCCTTTCCCGGCTACAACGTGGTGGTGGGCCTGCTGGTGTATCCGCTGTACACCGGCGCCCTGATCCTGTTTCTCGATGCCCGCACCCGGGGTGAATCGCCACGTACCCGCGACCTGCTGGCCATGGCCCTGACCTTGTGGCCGCGTTTTGCACTGCTGACGGCGGTCAGCACCCTGCTGATCCTGCTGGGACTGTCGCTGTATTTCCTGCCGGGGCTGTTTCTGATGGTGGTGCTGGCCTTCTCCGAGTACCTGCTGGTACTCAAGGGCATGGCGCCCCTGGCCGCCATCGGTGAGAGCCTGCGCCTCAGCCGTGGGCATTTCCTGCGGATCCTGGTGTGCATCCTCTGTGTGATGACGCCGTTGTGGCTGCTCAAAGGCGTCAGCGAAGCGGCCTATCCCGAGCCACTCAACCCGCTCCTGTCCCTGGCCATGGACAGCACCTACAGCTTCCTGCAGCTGTTCACCAGCGTGGTGCTGTTCCGCCTGTTCATGCTTATCAGCGAGCAGCCGGACAAGCGCTGACTCAGCCTGCGGCCGCTCTGCCCCTTGGGTGACGGCCGCGCTCTCGGTTATGCTCCGGTGCAATCCTGCAACGCCATAAGCCGAGCCGATGATCCGTCTACTTCGCGTTACCCTGCTGAGCCTGCTGCTGATCGGTGCACTGCTGAGCGGCCTGATCTACAGCCTGACCTGGCGCCCGGAAGCCAAGGAAAGCCTGACCGTCAGTTGCAGCGCCAAGGCCGCGCCCCTGGTACCCGGGCAGGCGCTGAAAGTGCTGACCTGGAACCTGCAATACCTGGCGGGCAAGCGCTACGTGTTCTGGAACGACCAGCTCCAGGGTGAGGATGAACGTCCGACCCTCGAAGACATGGCCTTCAGCCTCGACGAAGTGGCCCGGGTGATCCGTGACGAACAGCCGGACCTGGTCCTGCTGCAGGAAGTCGACAACGGCGCCAAGGCCAGCGCCTACCAGGATCAGTTCAAGCTCCTGCAGGAACGTCTCGCCGATCTCTACCCCTGCAGCACCCAGGCTTATGACTGGAAAGCCGATTTCGTGCCCTCCCCGCACATTTTTGGCAGCGTCGGCCGGCAACTGGCGACCCTCAGCCGCTACCGCATCGAACACGCCGAGCGCCTGCAACTGCCTGTGACTCCGGGCCACCTCATCAGCCGTCAGTTCCAGCCCAAGGACGCCTTGTTGCTGAGTTACTTGCCGTTGAGCGATGGCGGCCAACTGGTGGTGGTGAACACCCACCTGGAGCGCGCGCGCAAGGTCGAAGACACCCAACAGAAACAAGTTGCGGCCATCATCAAGGTGCTGGACAAACTGGAAAGCCGCGGCACGCCCTGGGTGATTGGCGGCGATTTCAACCTGCTGCCCCTGGGCCAGTATCAGCGTCTGAGCGAAGTACATCGCGCGCCCTACAGCGCCGACAGCCCGCTGCACCTGCTGTGGGACAAGTACCCGATGATCCCCAGCAACACCCAGGCCAGTGGCGTCGACCGCGCCCGCTGGCTGACCCACTACCCCAACGACCCAAGCCTCGACGGCCCGGACCGCACGGTGGACTACCTGTTCTACAGCCCACTCGTGAAGCGGGTTGAATCCCGGGTGCGCCAGGACGACACCTTGCGCATCTCCGACCACTTGCCGGTGCTCGCGCGCTTCCTGCTACCGGCCCTGTAGCGGCTGCCGAGCCCGCGAGGAAACAGCCAGCCAGCACAGGCCTACTTGCGCGGCTTGGCCCGAACCGTCGCCTCGGCGCTCAACGGACCATCCGGCCAATAGTGCTTTTATCACCTAGCCCGAATCGCATTGACACCTCCATACAGCTCGGAATAGCTGATGCCAACGCCAACGCCGGCCTTCGCTGAGAATCCCGACCTTGGTCGGGCTCGATCAAAGTGCCGCTAGCGCAGCAGAACGAGCTTCTTCCTTAGCCAGAGCCCGGGACAGACACAGGCTCAAGCGGAAGCAGATATCGGCTTCACCGCCATAACCGATCAACGCGATCTCGCCTGCATGCAGCTCAGCTATCCGCTGAACCATATAAAGCCCCAGGCCTGCACCGACGCTTGTCTGAGCCTGAGCCCCACGATAGTACTTGTTAAATAGCCGAACACGTTCGTCTTCAGGAATCAGCGGCCCAGGATGACTCACTGTCAGACAGATACGCCCCTCCTCCTCCCACACAACCAGCCGAAGAGAGGATTGCGCTGGCGCATGGCGGTTGGCATTGGCCAGCAGATTGCGTACTGCCACATGTAACAGACCGGCATCACACCAGTAGTTGCCTGCAGCCAAGCGATAGTCGAAGGCAATGCGCCCAGGCGACCAATCAGTCAGCAGCCCTTTCAGCAGTGCGGCCAAGTCGCAGGCGACGAATCGGGTAGTCGGTTGTGCATCAGCCATGTGGTCGTGAGTCAGATAGTCGTCCACCAGCACCAACAGGCGGGTGCCGGCTTCGCGAATGTTCTGGCAGCGACGCAAATTTTTCTCCGCCGGTGCATCGAGGTGTCGGGCCAATTGCTGCGCCAGGGTATTGATGATCGCCAAGGGGGTACGGAACTCATGAGAGACCATGGCCACGAAGTCGCTCTGCTGTTCGCGTATATCCTGCTCCCGCAGCAGAGCGACACGCAGTTCCTGTTCAAGCAGCTCGCGACACCGTAGCTCCTCGTTCAGCTCGCAAGTGCGGGCCAACACCTGAGCTTCCAGATACGCATTCTGCTGCTGTATCAGCTCGGTGGCCTGCCGCTGGGCGTGCACTTTGTCTCGTTTAAGCTGGTTGTAGTGGCTGATGATGCGACAACTCATGATCCCCATGTGCAGCAGGGTGCCCAGGGCTACTGCGTTGTCGGTCCAGAAGGTCGCCGGCAGAACGCCGAAATTGCGCAAAAATGCGATGCTTACCCCGGCGTAGTAGATGCCGAAGGCCAATAGATAGAAGCGCGCCGGCCGATGACCACGCAGTAGCAGCCAGATCGCCAGGCAAAGAAATATCGGAATCATCACCAAGGAGAAAGCCAGCACAACAGGCACGGCATCGCGGTAATAACCGAACAGTACAAAAATGGCCGCAACGACACCTACCAGCCAAGTCAGGCATATGAGTAGCGCTGCAAACCGTTGGTAAACCTGTGCCAGTGCCAACTGACGGCTGGCGAACACCACGCCGATCGGCAACCCAAGTGCCAGTGCCGCGCCTAACAAGGGGTCGCTCAGCCCAACGGGAATACTCAAAAGCTGTTGTGGCAAGCCGACAGTCAGTGCCTCGATCCACACGCAGCAGCCGACATACAGCAGGTACCAGCCGCTTTCCGGTGCCTGGGTCAGTCGCCAGAATACCGAATGGAAGCCGATCAGCATCAAGTAGACGCCAAAGTACAAGCCATAACCGAGAAATTCGCGGCGAGTGGATTCGGAAAATTGCTGCCTTGTTGAAAATTCGAGACCAACGGACAGCGCGTTCTTGGTGTGCAGACGCAGCAACAGCACCTCGCTCTTCCCCCCCTGCAACGTCAGAGGCAAGACCGGCGATCGGTAGTCCACTGGCCATTGCTCGCGTGGCAAGTCCTCACCGGAGCGCTGCTCTTGCCAGTTGCCCTGGGCATCACGCTGGTACAAGCGCACGTCGTCGAGCACCGCATTGCTCAGACGCAGCGCCCAGTTCTGCTTGCCCTCTCCTGGCGCCCGCACTTGCACACGCAGCCAGATATGCACGGAGGTGAATCCGGCATTGAGGCTAGACGGCAGGGACTGCCAGTCGCCGGCCTGCAATGCCTGCGTGGGCGTGAGCATGCCGCCGGGATCGTCCAGTCTCTGCAAGTATCCGGTAGCCGGAGTCGTCCCCGCCTCCGGCATCAGTTGCAGAGTGGCGGCTTGTAGCCAGCTGGCAAAGCCGAAAAGTGTTAGAAAAAAGAATAAAAGGCGGGTAGTTTTCATGGCGCGGAACGATATCATGGCAATTTGATCCCCCCCCATCTCTCTCGTTACCCGAGCCTCGCCCACTCCCCCTTTCAATGACCGACCTAATCCTCCTAGAAGACGACCCCATACTGCGCGAGGAACTGTGCGAGTTCCTCAACGAAAGCGGCTTTGCCACCGAATCGGCAGCTGACTTGAAAGAGTTCCACCACCTGTTCAACCCTCAGCGCCACCGCCTGGCTCTGCTCGACCTGGGACTGCCCGACGGTGACGCTCTGCAATTAGTCAGCAACCTGCACCAGTCCGGCCACCACTTAGGCATAGTGGTGCTAACCGCCCGCAGTGGCAGCACTGCACGTATTTTGGGCCTGGACCTTGGCGCCGACCACTACGTGACCAAGGGTGGCGACCTGGATGAACTGGTCGCGGTCCTGACCTCGCTGGAGCGTCGCCTGGGTTACCAACACAAAGACCAGCCCTGGTTACTGGAAACCGGCCCGCGACGCTTGGTGCCCCCGGGCGCTCCACCCGTAGCTCTGTCGCAACAGGACCTGCTGGTACTGCGCTGCCTAATGACAGAGGCGGGGCAGGAAGTCAGCCGACAGCGAATAGTCGAAGCCTTGGGTGAAGAATACCTGCACTACGACCAGCGACGCCTGGACACGCAAATGCACCGCCTGCGTCGTAATGTCGAGCAGGCCAGCGGCCAGACTCTTCCAGTCAAGACCTTGCGCAACGCTGGTTACTGCTTCTACGCGCGCCAGCAGATCCAATGAACCATTACCAACGAAAAGGGGGGAGAAGTACACCGATGCCCCTGCACGAATAACAGGACGACAAGCATGCTCGGCCTGCAACAAAGATGGTCGAGTAGCGCAATGACGCTGCCTGGTTGAATCCCAACGCGCTATCACGAGCGCTACTGCAGAGCGCCCCCTCGCTCGAGCAGTGCTCAGATTTGCTCAGTTTTAAACCCTGCCCTATCGATTAGATTCCCGCGGTCATTTCTCACACGGCTGCGAAGCCACATCGAGGAGCAGTATGAACCGTGCATTTCGCATTATCTGGAGTCACACCCGCCAAGCGTTTGTGGTCGCGGATAAGCTCGCCAGCGCACACGGTAACCACAGTAGCGCACGCCTGCTTCTGATCGCAGCAGGCACCAGCTGTTTGGCCTTGGCGAACTCAGGCATGGTGCTGGCTCAAGAGCGTTGCACAACCATGGAAGTGGAGATTTCCGACAATGGCTCCGGGAACGACAGCTGCAAACTCCACTCATCCGGACAAGGTAGTGTTGAGGTCAATGCCACACTGATGAAAATCGGTGGTGATGCCATCACCGCTCCCAACGGCTTCAACGTCATCACCAATAACGGCACGGTATTGGGTAACGGAATCGGTTCCGGCATCAACCTGACGGGTAATAGCACTGGCTACAAAATCGTAAACCAGCAGGACTCGACAATCCAAGGTGGAAAAAACGGCATAGCCCTCTCCAATGGCTACCGTCTGAGGTCGTTGATTAACGCAGGCCAAATCGTCAGCTACAACATCAAGGGGGCAGGCGTATCGATCGATAATGCGTCCATAGGCTCCCTCCACAATCAGGCGACAGGCAGCATTTCCAACGCCGATTCTGGCAACGCCATATACCTGATTAATAACGCCTTGATCCTCGACAGCTTGGTCAACGACGGAGAAATCAGCAGCAATGGCGGCCACGCGGCGATCTATGGCAGTTCGAGTGGCATCGGTCATGACCTGCTCAACAATGGGCGCATTACCAACCTTGGCGATGGCAACCAATCCGCGATCGAGCTTAACGGCTTCACTATTGGCGGCAATCTGGTCAATGCCAAGAATGCCGTGATCGATGGCGGAGAAGGCGCGATCCGGCTTACAGGCAGCACCATTACCGGCACTCTGGACAACCAGGGATTGCTCAATAGCCGTGGTGCGACTGCGAGTGTTTCCCTTGATAAAAGCCATGTCGACAGCATCCGCAACACAGGAACCATTCAAGGTCTAGTGACGGGTCTGCGCCTTGAAAGCAGCACCACAAACAGCATCACCAACGAGTCAGGCGCCACCATTAACGGCGGCTATTCCGGCTTGCTGATCAACAGCGGCTCCAGCGTTGGCTCGCTCACCAACAGCGGTCGCATTGAAGGCAGTGTCTACGCGGTCTACGTCGGGTCCGAAAAGGCTACCACCCTGAGCAATATTGACATTGGGGGTATCGACACCGCCGCCTTCCTGGGCGATGTGCAGGCCAAGGGGACCGATGTCACGATCAAGTCCGGCGCGGTGTTCAGTAACCACAATGCCTTCGAGGTGCAGAGATTCACGGTGGAAAAGGGAGCCACCTTCAACCTGGGTGCCAGCACATCCACGAGCGGAATGGCTGAGGGTATTTACGTCAGCAATGGCTTGCAAAACAATGGCACTCTCGCCCTCGCCAGCGGCGTGACCGGTACCGTACATGGCGCCTATACCCAGACCTCCGACGGCACCCTGAAAATTGGTGTAGCCAACGAAAAAACCTATGGCAGGCTGGTGGTGGATGGCATCGCGACCCTGCCCAGCAACGCCAGAATTGCGGTCGATGTTAGCAACCCTGGCTACAGCTTCAGTGCCAAGACCCTGCAGGACGTCCTCAGCGCCGGAACACTGGTCAGCGATGGCACCTTCTCCGTCACCGATAACTCCCTGTTGTTCAACTTCGGCGCTGTCAAAGACGCCAACACGGTCGACTTGACCCTGGTCGCCGCAGGAGGCACAAGTGACCCGAGCGGAGCAAACCGCACCGGGCTTGTGGAGGAAATCGTCCGTAACCGGGGTAACAGCCCTGCAGTCGGTGCCGCCCGGGTGCTTGACCACGCCTTCACCAGCAATCCCACTGGCGAACTGGCCAAGCACTTCGTCGGCTTGACCAACGCACGGGACGTCTCCGACGCCGTCACTCAAACCCTGCCCACCGTCGCCGGAAACGCCAACAATGCCACCCGGGGTACCTTGGCCAGCATCAACCGCGTGGTCCAGGCACGTCAGGAAAGTAACAGCGGCCTCTCCTCCGGCGACGCAGTACAGGCCGAGAACAATCTGTGGATCAAGCCTTTCGGTTCCTGGGCCGAACAGGACGAGCGCAGTGGTATCTCCGGTTACAGCGCCAGCACTCAGGGAATGGCCATCGGCGCCGATGCCGCCGTATCCGAGTTCGCGCGCCTAGGCTTGGCCTTCGCCTATGCTCGGACCGACCTGGACAACCACTCGCACGTCGCCCCCCAAGACGCGAAGATCGATACTTACCAGTTGATCGGTTACGCCAGCTACGCCCTGACGCCCGAAACCGAGTTGAACTTCCAGCTCGATGGCGGCCAGAACCGCTCCGAGGGCAAGCGCCACATGCCGTTCGCGGACGCCACCGCCACAGCAGACTACAACGGCTACAACGTCCACGCCGGACTTGGCATTGGTCGTACCCTTCGCCTCTCAGAACAACTGACCTTCGTACCTTCGGCACGCGCCGACTACACCTGGATCGGCACCGAGGCATACCGTGAAAAGGGTGCCGGCGCGCTGAACCTGAACGTCGACAGCAACGACAGCGAAGAACTGCTGCTTGGCGTCGACGGCAAGTTCAACTATTTACTCAGCGATGCCACCGTACTCAACGCCAACCTGGGCGCCGGTTACGATGTGATCGACGCAGGTAGTTCCATCACCTCGGCCTACGCCGGGGCTCCAGGTGCGGCCTTCCACACCAAGGGCATGGACATCGAACCTTGGCTGGCCCGCGCCGGCCTGGGCCTGACTCACACCCTGGACAACGGCACCGAAGTCAGCCTGCGCTATGATGCCGAGGCGCGTAGCGGCTTCACCAACCAGGGCGCTTCGATCAAGGCCCGATGGGCCCTCTGATTCGCTCAAGCGCAAAGAAAGAGGCCACACCCCATGGAGTGGCCTTTTTCTTTGGCAACACGCACCGGATGCGCTCGAAGTTCATCGGGTAGGAGAGCGAACGTTGATGGGGACGGTGCAATCCGCCCCCAGTCAAAGCACTCGAGCAGCGCTGGACTATCCCTTCACACTCGATTTCAACTGCAGTGCGGGCAGCATCCCTTGAGGCAGCGGCGGCAAGTTCGAGGAGTTCCTATGCACCTGCGACTCAAATACCTATTACCGCTGTCCATCACAACGTGCCTCGCGGCCTGCGCCGTGTTTCCATCGCCGAATGAGCGTCGAGAGCAGGTCGACGCCTTGGCACGAGCGCATCACTGGCAGGGTCTGAAATTGAACGCCGGAGCTTTCCAGCTGCAATCCTATGGACCACCGACCTACACGGTAAACCCTGTACTCACGCTCTACCTTGAGGGCGACGGTTTTGCGTGGATCAACTCCCGACAGCCTTCCCCTGACCCGACCCCGTTAGATCCTTTAGCGCTCAAGCTGGCAATGACACAGCCAACAGGCAATGCCGCCTACCTGGGTCGTCCCTGCCAATATCTGGGGGCCACGCGACCGCCCTGCCAGAAGCGTTACTGGACTGGAGCGCGGTTTGCTGAAGACGTGGTGCTGAGCCTGGACCAGGCCGCTGAACAGTTGAAGGCGCGAGCGGGCGCACAGCGCCTGATCCTGGTCGGCTATTCCGGCGGTGGAACTCTGGCCCTGCTGCTGGCGGCGCGGCGGAGTGACGTGGCGCTAGTCGTTACGGTAGCCGGCAATCTCGACCACGCTTCCTGGACGCGCCGCCACATGGTCACGCCGCTGAAGGACTCACTCAACCCGGCCAATCTCCGCCCATCCCTGGCCAATCTAAGGCAGGTGCACCTGGTAGGCGACGCTGACTCGGTAATGCCTGCGGATTTGGCCAAAGGGTTCATCGCGAGCTATCCAGCGGGGAGCCGCGCTATCGTCAGGGTGATACCTGGCTATGACCACCACTGCTGCTGGGCACAGAACTGGGCGGAACTTTGGCAGAAAAATGTCGCAGACTAACCACCGCGCAACGTCTGTAGTTCGCAATTCGACTTCGGCGTTGCGCGCGTCAAGTCGATCAGGCTCTGAATAGCGATTAAAGGTTCAGGTCAGGTGCCCCTGGGTTTCACTCGAGCAGTCGCCTGCGCCACCAAGGGATCATCAGGCCAGTAATGCTTGGGGTATCTCCCTTTAAGGTCTTTCTTCACGTCGCTATAGGTCGTACGCCAAAAATTGGCTAAATCCTGGGTAACCTGTACCGGCCGACGAGCCGGTGACAGCAAGTGAAGCTTGAGCACTTGCTTGCCACTGGCAATACGCGGGGTATCGGACAGACCGAACAACTCCTGCAACCTGACGGCCAACACGGGCGGCTGTTCACTGTAATCGATTCGGATGTTCGAGCCGGAAGGCACGACGATGGTCTGCGGCGCTTGCAAATCCAGTTGCTGTGGAAGCGGCCAAGGCAGGAGGTTGCGCAGAATCGCAGGCAAATCAAGTTGTCCGAAATGGCTCAGGCGGGTGACATTCGCCACGTAAGGAGCAAGCCAGTCCTCTAGTGTCGCCCTAAGCATCTGATCACTGAGGTCAGGCCATTCACTCTCTGCGGCGCGATCAAGATCCAGCCTTCGCAGAAGCTCCACGCGCGCCTGCCACTGGCGCAACTCCGGGGTCCAGGGCAAGAGCTCCAGCCCTTTACGCCGCACGTAACTCACCAACGCACGGGCACGGCTTTCGTCATCGAGGTCAGACAGGGGTGATGTCGATAGTACAAGCTCTCCTACCTTGAGCTGTCGCTCAGCTCGAAGCACTCCCTCGCGCTCATCCCAATCAAGCTCATCCACCTGACTCACCTGCTCACGCAGAACAGTGTTGAACAAGCCTGGATCAAGCTCGGCCGCCAGATAGATACGCTCTTCACGCTGTCCCTGACGACTTCCCAGATCAGCGATCACCAGCCAGTCATGCTTCATGAGCACGTCCGGCTCAGTGAACAGCGCAGCCCGGCCATTGGCGAGTCGGTAACCCGAACCACCCGCCTGGCGGCGCTGTGCAACACGGTCGGGATAGGCCAATGCAAGCAAGCACCCCACCCACTTGGGATGATCGCCATCCAGTACGGCATCCGTGGCCGTTCCACGCAGGAAGGAACGATACTGCCTGGCGAGCTGGCGTGACCGCTGTGCGGCACCTTGCTCACCGCGCTGTGCACGCTGCTCACCTGACAAGATCGCCAATCGGCTGTGCAGGTCAGCTCCTGCTCCGCGCTGAATGTCTCGCTCTCCCAGCAATGCAGCAATGTCGCTGGCAAGATTTGCCAAGCCCAGCGCATGACCGCGCAGGAGTAGATGAGCAATCCGAGGATGGGCGGGCAATCCTGCCATGGCCTGTCCGTGCGGGGTCAGTTGATCGTTTGGTTGCAGAGCACCGAGTCGACGCAACAGATCACACGCTTGAGAAAAAGCAGCAGGTGGTGGTACGTCGAGCCACTTCAGTTGACTCGGCTGGACGCCCCAACGCGCGAGCTGAAGCGCCAAACCCGCAAGGTCGGCCTGCTGAATCTCCGGACTGTTGAAGCCAGCCAGTTGTTCATGCTGAGCTTCAGACCACAATCGATAGCAGACACCAGGCTCCAGGCGCCCTGCTCGACCTGCACGCTGAGTGGCACTGGCTTTGGAGATGCGCTGAGTGTCGAGCCTAGTCATACCGCTACGAGGGTCAAAGCGAGGTACTCGCTCAAGGCCTGCATCGATCACCACACACACGCCGTTTATGGTGATACTGGTTTCCGCGATGTTGGTGGCCAGCACCACCTTGCGCTTTCCAGGAGCAGCAGGATCGATCGCCGCACGTTGTGCACTCAGGTCGAGTTCGCCGTGCAATGGACAAAGCAGGATGTCCTGGCGCTGTTGCAAATGTTCTTGTAGCCCCTGATGAACGCGACGGATCTCCGCTTGGCCGGGCAGGAAGACCAGGAGACTTCCGCGTTGATCATCCAAAGCTTCTAGACAGGTCGCGACAACGCGAGGCTCGATGAAATCACCCTGTTGATACGGCTTGCCCCAGATCGTTGTCACTGGATACATCCGCCCTGCACTTGTCACGATGGGTGCATCGTCCAGCAATCGAGAAAGCCGCTCGCCTTCCAAGGTAGCGGACATCAACAGGACCTTCATGGGCAAATCATCACGAAACAGCTCTCGACCATTGAGAGCAAGCGCCAAGGCCAGATCAGCGTCCATGTTCCGCAGGTGAAACTCATCGAAAATAACCAGTCCAACGCCATCCAGCGAAGGATCATCCTGTAGCCGCCTGGCCAGAATACCTTCAGTGACCACCTCAATCCGCGTGCTTGGTCCAACCTTGCTTTCGAGCCGAATACGGTAGCCCACCGTCTCACCAACACGCTCGCCAAGTTCCGCCGCCATGCGTTCAGCTGCCGCGCGTGCAGCCAAGCGTCTAGGCTCAAGCATGAGAATGGTCTGCCCGGCCAGCCAGTCCTGATCCAGAAGCGCCAGAGGCACGCGGGTGGTCTTGCCGGCACCGGGCGGGGCTTCGAGCACCACTTCGTGGCGTGCCGCCAGGGCGGCACGCAGTGCAGGCAAAACTTCATCAATTGGCAAAGAATTCATGCTGGCTCCAAAACAGAGGCGCGAGTATAACGGCGAACTGCCTGGGGTTAATCATGGTCTGAGTGCTGACCGACAAGACTCAACACCCCGCTCCATTCCTTTATGCTTTCGTACTTGCCAGGAGATATCCATGCGTATTCCCCACCGTGTCATTGGCGGCGTTCTGGTGACCGCTCTGCTGACCCAACTCACCGCCTGCGGTTCGATCTTCTTTCCCGACCGGCGTGGCCAGATCGACGGCAAGATCGATCCACTAATCGTGGTGCTGGATGCCGTGGGCTTGCTGTTCTATGTGATTCCGGGGCTGATTGCCTTTGGCGTCGACTTCGCCACCGGAGCGATCTACCTGGAGCCGGGCAAGACCGCGCAGATCGCTCCGGAGAAACTCCAGCAGGCCATCGGCGCCGACGGTAAAGTCGACAACCGCAAACTGCAGGTGATTCTTGAGCGTGAACTGGGAGGCAGCTTCCCACTGGATGACCCACGCCTCATCCAACACAAAGGCAGCGTGCAACAACTGGCGCTGTATGGTCTGCAACCTGCAGCCTGATAACCCGGCTCAAGGAAACCGCCGTCGATGATCGGAAACCCGGAACACGCTCGCCTATTGCGCCTGGCCACTCGTGCCTCAGTCACCGTGGCGAGCATCCTGATTGTGACCAAGGCCATTGCCTGGTGGCTCAGCGGCTCGGTGAGCATGTTGGCGGGGCTCACTGACTCGGTGCTCGACGGCTTCACTTCCTTGCTCAACCTGCTGGCGGTGCACTATGCCCTGCGCCCAGCCGATGACGATCACCGTTATGGCCACGGCAAGGCGGAATCCCTGGCGGGCATGGCCCAGGCCCTGTTCATTGCCGGCAGTGCAATCCTGATTGCCTTCCAGGCGAGCGAGCGCCTGAACCATCCAGAACCGGTCGGGGCGCCATGGCTGAGCATCGGCGTGATTGTGCTGTCGCTGGCACTGACGGCAGCGCTGCTGACCCTGCAGCATCGGGTGATCCGCATCACCGGCTCCAATGCGGTGCGAGCCGACTCACTGCACTACCGCTCCGACATGCTGCTCAACGGCAGCATTCTGCTGGCCCTGGTGCTGGCCGCCTTCGGCTGGCACCAAGTGGATGCCTGGTTCGGCCTGGGGATTGCCGTCTATATCCTCTGGAGCGCCATCCAGATTGCCCGGGAGAGTTTCTCGGTGCTGATGGACGAGGAACTGCCAGTGGACGTCAGCCAACACATGCTCGAGCTGGCGTGCAGTGTGCCGGGGGTACTTGGCGCTCATGACCTGCGCACACGGATTTCCGGCAGCCACTGGTTTGTCCAGCTGCATCTGGAATTACCCGGTGATCTGACGCTGTCGGTGGCCCACAGCATCAGCGATCAGGCTGCCGATGCGATCCATCAGGCCTACCCGCGGGCCGAAGTGCTGGTGCACGCCGACCCGCAGGAAGTGGTCAAAGCCGCCAGGGCTCAGTAAGTCACCTGATAGCCCCGCGAGCTCAGACAGTTGCCCTGAGCCTGACGATAGGCCTGGACCACTTCGGGGGCCGGCTGGTAGGACACGTTGGCCGGATCGAAGCCACTCTGCTGTACGGCCCAGCGATAACAGTCGTAGCGATCCTGATCGATCTGCTGCGGCGACTGACCATTGACCGGATAGGCCAGCACATCGTAGCCATTACCGCTCTGCTGCTGGTCCGGTGGTGGCATCCCCTGCGGTGGCTGCACCACCAAGTACTGCTGGGTATCGGCCTCATAGGTGTAGTAGGCCCCAGCAGCGAGGAAGAACAGCGCGCTACCGATCCAGATTTCCCGTGCGTAATCGGGCAGGTAACCGACTCGAATCCCATAGGGTGGATGCACCACCACATAGCGAGTGCCTTGTGGGCGATACCAGTAGCCACCGGAGAAGAAGTAATCCTGGCCACGATAGGGAACACGGTAGTTACGCTCGGGGAAACGATCGATCACATAACCCGGACGGTACTGCGGGCCCGGACCCCAGCCATTGCCATGGCCGTCAGGCCGACCGGGCCAACGATGGTCGTCTGGGCGTAAACCAGGACCACCGGCCTGCCAATGCTGGTTGTAGTCGTTGCGCCGAGGAATGTCCTGATAGTAGCCACGCTGGGGCTCCTGAGTCTGGCGCACGGTGTCGGGCCGGCCCTGGATCGGCAGGCTTGGCGAAGGTTGCGGCTGTTGCTGCGGTGCCGGTCGGCTCTGCTGATTGGCATCGTGCTGGGGGCGATTCTGCCATTGCCCTCCCGGATTCTGCCCATTGTGTTCGAACTGACGGCTGTTCTCGCCACGAATGATTTCATTCTGCGGACGCGGCGGTGCAGGTGCAGGTGCAGGGGCGGGTTGCGGACGATTGGGGACATTCGCTGGATGGCCTTGATTGTGCTCTCCCCGTCCCTCGGAGGGATGCTCTCGCTGCCCGTCGGAAGGCGCTCCCTGCTGGGGAGGTCGTCTCTCGTCCCGATCCTCGGCAAGCGCTTGGGCCGTGACGCTTACGCACAACAAACCAACACCTGCCAAACGCCAGATGCGCGACTTCATGCTATTCCTCACTACGGATTGGGGCCTGTACATAAGACTGAAAAAGCCCGGGACGGTTCTGCTAGAGATTATCAGTCACGAGACTTATTTCGCAGGCAATAAAAAAGGGCGGCCCGTCGGCCACCCTTTGAGATTTTGTCCGTGCTCGACGCTTTTGACGCCGGCTCACCTCACTCCGTCTTCTGGACAGTGTGTAGCCCGGGGGCCGGCTCAACCCTGTGGGGTTGGCGGCCGCGGCAGGCCTGATTCGGCGGGCCGCAGTGGACTCTATGTCCGGGCAGTGATTCTGGTGATAAGAATAGGCCTGGGGCGGCGACAGAGGATTGCGAAGATTGCTTGCAAAAACACCTCTTGCGCAATTTTTAACTCAAGATAGATAATTAACCGCAATAGTTATGACAAAGGCCTGATTGATGAGCAAACTCGACCGCTATGACCTGAGTATTTTGGCGGAACTGCAACGCGACGCCCGCATCTCCAACCAGGAGCTGGCCGAACGTATCGGCCTGTCCCCGTCGCCGTGTTCACGTCGGGTCAAGCAACTGGAGGACGATGGTTACATTTCCCGCCAGGTCGCCTTGCTGGACCGCAAAATGCTCGGCCTGAGCCTGACCGCCTACGTGCTGATCGGCATGGACCGACACACGCCGGAGCGTTTCGAGAACTTCGAAGCGGCGATCCGCAACCTGCCCCAAGTGCTGGAATGCAGCCTGGTAACCGGGGTCGATGCCGACTACCAGCTCAAGGTTGTGGTACCGGACATGGACCACTACCAGAAGCTCCTGCTCGGCCATCTGACCCGTATCGACGGCGTGACCAGCGTACGCTCGAGCTTCGTGCTCAATCAGGTGCTCAATAGCACCGAACTGCCACTGACCCACCTGCGTAACTGAACCCCCTCTCCTGTAGGAGCCGGCTTGCCGGCGAAGAGACGCACAAGCTCTGTGTTGCTCATCAGGGTACTTTCACTGACCAGCCAGTTCCTTGGGCTGTGGCGACGTAACGCACGCAGATCAATGCTTGGCAAGGGTCGCTTGGCGTATACTCGCCCGGCATTTTTTACCCTGCCTGCACTGGAGATGAACGATGGACCCAGCAGTACTCGAAGAGTGGATGATGACCGGCCTGGTCAGCATCCTGATCCTGTTCATGGGCTTCATCGTCTGGGACTTGGCCAAGAAGTCCAAGGCTGGGCGTTTCGGCTCGTTCATCCTGTTCTTCGTGCTGGGCCTGGGCGTGGCCGCCTTCATCATCAAGAGCGTGGTGATTGGCCTGATCGAATCCGGCGCCCTATAAACGCGCCGGAACTTCCTTCCACTGGCCCTGATCCAGACCGTCCAGGGTCCAGTCGCCGATCCTGACCCGCACCAGTCGCAGGGTCGGCAAGCCCACCGCCGCCGTCATGCGCCGCACCTGCCGATTGCGTCCCTCGCGAATCACCAACTCCAGCCAACTGGTGGGTACGCTCTTGCGAAATCGCACCGGCGGGTTGCGTGGCCACAGCTCAGGCTCATCAAGCTGCCGAGCCTGAGCCGGCAAGGTCATGCCGTCATTCAGCTCCACCCCCTCACGCAAACGCTGCAACTGCTCAGCGCTGGGTTCACCTTCGACTTGCACCCAGTAAGTTTTGGCCAGCTTGTGCTTGGGATCGGCGATGCGCGCCTGCAACTGCCCATCATTGGTTAACAACAGCAGCCCTTCGCTGTCGCGGTCCAGGCGACCGGCCGGGTAGACGCCGGGGATCGCAATGAAGTCCTTGAGCGTCGCCCGGCCTTCGCCATCACTGAACTGAGTCAGCACATCGAAGGGTTTGTTGAACAGGATCAGCTTCGGCTCCGCCGGTGGCGCCTTGGCCACGCGCTTGGAGGGAGATGCGGAAAACGGCTTCGCGCCGGGACGACGGGAAGCGGGATGGGACGGACGGGACATGGGAGCCAGGAACATTCAGCGATCAGGACCGACAATGCTAGTGGCCTGATCGCCAAATGACCATGGATTAAACACTTAGCGGAAAGGTGGTTCGTCGAAGCTGCGCAATTTGCGCGAGTGCAGGGAGTTGAGTTCGCTGCGCATCAGGTCCACCGCCTCGATGCCGATCTTCAAGTGCTGGCTGACGGCCCGCTCATAGAAGGCATTGGCGGCGCCCGGCAACTTGATTTCACTGTGCAGGGGCTTGTCCGAAACGCACAGCAAGGTGCCATAGGGTACTCGCAGGCGATAACCCTGGGCAGCGACGGTGCCACTTTCCATGTCCACCGCCACAGCCCGCGACAGGTTGATCAGCGGACGCTCCTCGGCCCAGCGCAACTCCCAGTTACGATCGTCGTAGGTCAGGACCGTACCGGTGCGCAGACGCTTCTTCAGTTGCTCGCCTTTTTCTCCGGTCACGTTGGCCGCCGCCTGCTGCAACGCAAGCTGGACTTCGGCCAACGCCGGGATCGGAATGTTCGGCGGCACCACGCGATCGAGAATGCCATCACGACGCATGTAGGCGTGGGCCAGTACGTAGTCGCCGATAGTCTGCGATTGCCGCAGACCACCACAGTGGCCGATCATCAGCCAGCAGTGGGGACGCAACACCGCCAGGTGATCGGTGATGTTCTTAGCATTGGACGGGCCGACGCCGATGTTCACCAAGGTTACGCCGTGGCCATCGCTGGCCTGCAGGTGATAGGCCGGCATCTGGTAGCGGTGCCAGACCACACCAGCGGCAATCGCTGAGGCTTCACCGTGATCCATGCTCTTTTCAATGATCACGTTGCCGGGCAGGACCATGCGCACGAAGCGCGGATCGCTGCGTAGTTGCTCCAGGCCATGGACGATGAACTGATCAACGTAGCGGTGATAGTTGGTCAGCAGGATCCACGGCTGCACGTGGCGCCAGTCGCTACCGGTGTAGTGCACCAGCCGGCGCAGGGAGAAATCCACTCGTGCAGCATCGAACAGAGCCAACGGCAGCGGGTGAGTATTTTCCCAATCGTAGAGGCCGTCGGCAATGCCGTCGGTGGCAGCCGACAGGTCAGTGCTCGGGAATACCCGGGCCAGGGCGGCGGCGGTCACGCCGGAACCTGCCAGCTCGTCGCCCTGCTCGACAATATAGGGATAAGGGATGTTCTGTTCACTCACGCCCACCTCCACCGTTACGGTGAAGTCGTGCATCAGGGGAACCAGTTGCTCCAGCAGGTAGTTACGAAAAGCCGCGGGATGCGTGACGGTAACGCTGTAGGTGCCCGGCAACTGGACCTTGGCGTAAGCCCGGGTGGTCTGCGGGACTTCACCGTGGCATTGATAAGTCAAGCGCAGTTCGGGGTAGCGGAACAGCGCTCGCTGCTCGGCATCCGGCTCGACCCGATCCTTGAGATAACGCTTGAGTGCCTGACTCAGCGCCGTGGTGGCCCGCTCATGCAAAGCAGCAAGCCGGTCCACGGCTTGCTCGGCGGTTTGAACGACAATAAAAGCTTCGGTCACGATAAGCATCCTGTGTTCTGATCTTGCAGACGTTCATCTTGCCTGCAACGCCGTCCCACGGGAACAGCGGATTCATCAAGGATCAGAAGCCTTGGGGGGTGGATCGAGCGACGATAGCGGCAACATCCAACCCGCGAGGCAAGGTGCCGTAGACCCGTCCGCCCTGGCCACCCAGGCGACTGGCGATAAAGGCGTCGCTGACCAGCGCATTGCCGGCCTCCAGCAGCAGCTTGGCCTGCAGGCCCAGTGCAATGTCCTCGGTCAACTGGCGGGCGCGGTACTGAATGTCGGCGGTGTCTTTGAAGCTGTCTTTCAACGCCACGATATGCGCCGCCAGGCGCAGGTCACCATGACCGTCGCCCAGTTCGGCAAACAAGGCATCCAGCACGCCCGGCTCTTTCGACAGGGCCCGCAATACGTCCAGGCACTGCACATTGCCGGAACCTTCCCAAGTGGAATTCACCGGTGCCTCGCGGTATAGCCGCGGCAGAATACTGTCTTCAACATAACCGGCGCCGCCCATGCATTCGGCGGCCTCGTTGATCATTGCCGGGGCGCGTTTGCAGATCCAGTATTTGCCCACCGCCGTCACCAGCCGGGAGAACTTCGCTTCCTGGGCATCGTCCTGATGATCCAGGGCTCGCCCCATACGCATGCTCAGGGCCAAGGCCGCCTCGCTTTCCAGGGCCAGGTCGGCCAGCACGTTCTGCATCAGCGGCTGCTCGCTGAGCAGACGCCCACCCACCTGCCGATGGGCACAATGATGGCTGGCCTGGCTGAGAGCCTGGCGCATCAGCGAGCTGGAGCCGACCATGCAGTCGAATCGGGTCATGGCCACCATCTCGATGATCGTCGGCACGCCACGCCCCTCCTCACCGATCATCCAGGCCAGGGCACCGCGAAACTCCACCTCGCTGGAAGCATTGGATACGTTGCCGAGCTTGTTCTTCAGGCGCTGGATATAGAACTGGTTGCGAGAGTCATCGGGGCGATGACGGGGCAGGAGGAAGCAGGTCAGGCCCTTTTCGGTCTGGGCCAGGGTCAGGAACGCATCGCACATCGGCGCCGAGCAGAACCATTTGTGCCCCACCAGTTCATACGCCTGCCCCGGCCCAGTAGCCCCTACCGGATAGGCCCGGGTGGTGTTGGCCCGAACATCGGTGCCCCCCTGCTTCTCGGTCATGGCCATGCCGATGGTCAGCCCGGCCTTGTGCTGCATGCCAACGTTGCGCGGGTCGTACTCGGTGGCGAGGATCTTCGGCAACCAGCGTTCGGCAATATCCGGCTGCAGTTTCAACGCTGGCACGCAGGCGAAGGTCATGGTCAGTGGGCAACCACTGCCGGCCTCGGCCTGGCTGTGCAGATAGGTCATGGCGGCGCGGGCCACATGGGCACCCGCTTGCGGATTGGTCCAGGGCAGCGAGGTCAGGCCACCTTCGATGGCCGCCTGCATCAACTGATGATAAGCCGGATGAAACTCCACCAGGTCGATACGGTGCCCAAAACGGTCATGACTGGAAAATACCGGCTTGTTTTGATTGGCCAGGAACCCCGCAGCCATCAATGGCCCCCCCGCCAGTGCGCCATAGGCGTCGACCTGGGATTCGGCCCAGCCGGCATCGAAGCGCCGCATCCACTGTTGCAGCGGCAGGTCGATTCGGTAGAGGTTGGCGCCGTCCAACGCAGGCGGCTGATTGGTGACTTCGTGGGTTTCAGCGAACTGGTGGAGGTTCATTGCGGGGCTCCTTCAGGGTGTGCCAAGACCCCAGTTAAGCACCCGCACTACAACGAACAAAGTGGCATACACGCCTAAATATCGGCGCTTTCGCCCTGCTCGACATAGAGAACACGTTTCGACAGCAGCGCCTGCAACACCTCGAATTTCACCGGTTTGCCGAGATAATCGGCTCCTGCTCCCGCAGTGCCCCCTGACGTTCCGGGAATACAGGCCAACAAGATCGGCAACTGGGCATAACCGGGCATCGCATGAGCCTGAAGGCGAAACGCCTCCAGTTGAGCCGTGGAAATCTCACCATCGACCAGTACCGCACTGACAGGCTCACGTCCCAGTAGTTGCAACGCATCAGTGGAACTGCCGGCGGTGCGCACCCGATAACCCAGCTTGAGCAACATGCCCCGCACCACCAACTGATCAATGTCGTTGTCATCCACCAAGAGCACCGTGCAATCCTGAGGTGCGCGTCGCTGGAGAGCTCCCGGCGACCGCGGAATCGGTTCCTGTGCGTCGAACTCCACCTGCAAGCGGAAACGACTGCCCTGGCCAGGCGTGGACTCATGGGTCAGTTGCCCCCCCAGCAACTCCACCAGCTGCCGACAGATCGCCAGACCGATTCCCAACCCACCATATTCACGCGTCATGGAACCATCGAGCTGGAAGAACCGCTGATAAAGCGTCGCCTCATCCAGATTGACAAAACCTATCCCGCTGTCGATCACCTCAAAAGTCAGACTGACCCGCTCGGCCGAGACCGACCTTGTCACCACCCGCAACACCACTCCACCGGAAGGGGTGAACTTGACGGCGTTATCCAGCAGGCACTCCAGGCAGTGACTGAGCTTGCAGCGATCACCCTGCAAACGGTCGGGCAACCCGGCGCTCAGGTCAATGTGGAAGGACAGGGACTTGGCAGCGGCGCTGGCACCGAACTGGGTCTGCAGCGCGGTCAGCAACGAGCGCAGGCTGAACGGCTGACGCTGAGCGCTGAGCTTGCCGGCCTGCAGCTCGGTCAAGGTGAGAATGCCGTTGACCATGCGCATCATGTCTCGCGCCGAACCCGCCGCCGTCTGCTGGTACTGCTCCAACTCCGGGTCCAGTTCCAAGGTCTGCATCAGTTCCAGAGAACCAATGACACCATTCATCGGTGTACGCAGTTCGTGGGTCAGAGTGGCCAGGAACTCGTCCTTGAGGCGGTTGCTGTGAGCCAATTGCTGGTTCAGCACTTCGAGCTTTTGCCCCGCCTCCAGCAAAGTCTGGGACTGCTGCTCGCGCATCATGTTGATCCGGTCGGCCAGGGCCAAAGACAGCAGCGCCACCTCGATCGCTGAGCCGATCTGGCTGGCGTACATGGTCAGGAACACGTTGGGCAGGTAACCCAGCACCATCAGCGTGTTGATCACCCCTCCGAAGAGAAAGGCCGACCAGGCAATGATGAAATAACGCGCCACCCGTAACCCTCGACACCAGGTCACGATACCGGCCACGTAGATCACCACCGTGAACAACAACGCCAGGGTGGTGGCCAGGCGCAACGCCAGGGCATAGCTGGTCATCAACGACAGAGCCATGACCAGTGCACCGAACACCATCAGCGCCAGCAACACACGGTCAACCCAGGGACTGTGACGGGAAGTCTGTAAAAAACTGCGGGCAAATTGACTGCCAAACAGTCCCGCCGAGCCGATGAAGAATGGCGTCGCGGCATTTGCCCACCAGGGACTGTTCGGCCAGAAGTACTCCACTGCCGCGCCATTCACCGACAGCTGATAAAGGCCAAAGGAGGCGATATAGAAAATGTAGTAGAGGTAGCTGGTGTCGCGCACGCTGAGGTAGATGAACAGGTTGTACACCAGCATCCCCAGCAACACCCCGTAGATCAGCCCCAGCACGTACAACCGCAGGGGTTGGGCTTCCAGATAGGCTGTACTGGACCAGAGACTCACCGGTGCCTGGATCGAGCCTTCGCTGGCCAGCCGCAGGTAGACGGTCTTGTGTTCATGGGGGGAGAAATTCAGGTTGAACAGGTAGTTGTTCTGGCGGATCTGCCGACTGTCGAATGGCAATGCATCGCCGGTACGCGCCGCCAGCCGATAACCACCTACGTCATCAGGGACATACAGGTCCAGGTGGTCCAGCGGCGGATAGGCCAGTTCGAGCAACCAACTGCGCTGCGCTGCCGGATTTGCGGGACGGTAATCGAGGTCGATTTTCAACCAGAACGCCGAACGTGAATAACCGGCATTGAGTGTGTCTTTATCGTGGGGTTTGAAATGCTCAGCCAAAGGCCGCGAACTGACATCGGCGATCGTCGCCTCACCACTCGCATCTTCGAGGACTTGCATCACTCGCCCCAAAGGCAGGCGTTGAGTGAATTCGTCAAACTCGGCGGCGCCAGCCAGCATCGGCAAGCTCAACAGCAACATCAGCAAATAGCGCATAAAGCCCCAGCGTGGCTTGTCCGGTGGTGTCAGGAAGTCCCCCATTTCCTTTGAGTAGACGTAATACCGGCATGACCTGTTATTGATTTGAATGCACTTTAGCATAGCCGCTGATGGCCATTGAGCACCATTGAAAATTTTAGTCTAAAGGCTCTAGAACGGGCCTTTCAGCGCAATCCAGCGAGCTAGAGCTGTTGCCTCGGTCAAGATAATTGTCGAGAGGAAAGCAACACTCGCCACTCCACGCCGGGCGCCGCGAAAAAAAGCGTTTGGTGGTAAGCTCGCCGCCCATGAATATCTACAGCTCTCGCCCCGTTGTCCTCTGTCTCTCCGGCCACGACCCCAGTGGTGGCGCCGGCCTGCAGGCAGATATCGAAGCCCTGCTGGCTCAGGGTTGTCACGCAGCTCCGGCTGTCACCGCCCTGACCGTGCAGGACACGGTCAACGTCAGCGATTTCCGCGTCCTGGATCGCGAGTGGGTATTGGCCCAGGCCAATGCCGTGCTCAACGATTCCACGGTTGCCGCGGTCAAGCTGGGCATGCTCGGCTCGCTGGAAATGGTCGACACCGTGGTCGAGTTGCTCCAGGCACACCCGCACCTACCGTTGGTCTGCGACCCGGTGCTGCGCGCCGGCGGCGGCGGTCGACTGGGCAAGGATGAAGTGGGTTACGCCATGCGCGAACGCCTGCTGCCCCTGGCCACCATTGCCACCCCCAACCTTCCTGAAGCCCGAATTCTTGCGGAACTGCCTGAAGGCAGCGCCGACCAATGCGCCGAAAAACTCTTGCCGTTCGTCAAGCACTTGCTGATCACCGGCGGCCACGGTGATGAACACCAAGTACACAATCGCCTTTACAGCCGTGATGGCCTGCGCGAAACCTACACCTGCCAGCGTCTACCGGGCAGCTACCACGGCTCCGGCTGTACCCTGGCAAGCGCCTTGGCCGGCCGCCTGGCTCAAGGTGAACACCTGGCCAGCGCGGTGAAGTCAGCCCTCGATTACACCTGGCGCACCCTGCGCGATGCCGAGCAACTGGGCCGTGGTCAGTTCGTCCCGCGCCGCTTGCCATTGGATTTCTGCTCGTAATGTCATGAGGTCCACTTAATGAAACTACGTGGTCTATACGCCATCACCGACAGCCAACTGTTGGCCGGCAAGTTTCTGAAGTATGTGGAGGCGGCGCTGGAAGGCGGCGTCACCCTGTTGCAGTACCGCGATAAAAGCGACGACCAGGCTCGCCGCCTGCGGGAAGCCGAAACCCTGCTCAACCTATGCGAGCGCTACAAGACTCGGCTGATCATCAACGATGATGCCGAGTTGGCCGCGCGCATCGGTGCCGGCGTACACCTGGGCCAGACCGACGGCCCCCTGACTCCGGCGCGAGCCCTGCTGGGACGCCAGGCGATCATCGGCGCCACCTGCCATAGCCAGTTGTCGCTGGCCGAGCAGGCGGCGAAGGAAGGCGCCAGCTATGTCGCTTTCGGCCGTTTCTTCAACTCCACGACCAAGCCCGGCGCGCCCACCGCCACCCTTGAGTTACTGGACCAGGCTCGGGCCAGCCTGCACTTGCCGATCTGCGTGATCGGCGGCATCACCCTGGACAACGCCGCCCCCCTGGTCAGCCACGGTGCCGACCTGCTGGCGGTGGTCCACGGCCTGTTCGGGGCCCAGAGCACCGCAGAAGTGACTCGCCGCGCCCGTGCCTTCAACGCCTTGTTCGATCTTTGAATAGCCACCTGCTGATTTTTTGAGAGCCCAATCATGTCTCGTTCCGAAACTCTATTTGCCAATGCTCAGAAACACATCCCCGGCGGCGTCAATTCGCCGGTCAGGGCCTTCAAGAGCGTGGGCGGCACCCCGCTGTTCTTCAAGCATGCAGAAGGTGCCTACGTGACTGACGAAGACGACAAGCGCTATGTCGACTATGTCGGTTCCTGGGGGCCGATGATCCTCGGCCACAGCCATCCGGACGTGCTGGATGCGGTGCGCAAGCAGCTTGAGCATGGCCTTTCCTACGGCGCGCCGACCGCCATGGAAACCGAAATGGCCGACCTGGTGTGCTCCATCGTGCCGTCCATGGAAATGGTGCGCATGGTCAGCTCCGGAACTGAAGCCACCATGAGCGCCATTCGACTGGCCCGTGGTTTCACTGGCCGCGACAGCATCATCAAGTTTGAAGGTTGCTATCACGGCCACTCCGATAGCCTGCTGGTCAAGGCCGGCTCCGGTGCTCTGACTCAAGGCGTCCCGAGCTCCGCCGGAGTGCCCGCGGCCTTCGCCAGACACACCCTGACCCTGCCCTTCAACGACATCGCCGCAGTGGAAAAAATGCTCGCCGAAGTCGGCCAGGAAGTGGCCTGCATCATCGTCGAGCCTGTGGCCGGCAACATGAACTGTGTACCACCAGCTCCAGGTTTCCTCGAAGGCTTGCGTCGCTTGTGCGACCAGCACGGCGTGGTGCTGATCTTCGACGAAGTGATGACTGGTTTCCGCGTGGCCCTCGGCGGCGCCCAGGCTCACTACGGCGTAACTCCGGACCTGTCCACTTTTGGCAAGATCATTGGTGGCGGCATGCCAGTGGGCTGCTTCGGCGGCAAACGCAAGATCATGGAACATATCGCGCCACTGGGCCCGGTCTATCAAGCTGGCACTTTGTCCGGCAACCCGCTGGCCATGGCAGCGGGCCTGACCACCCTGCGCCTGATCAGCCGCCCGGGCTTTCACGCCGAACTGAGCGACTACACCAGCCGACTACTGGAAGGCCTGCAGCAACGCGCTGACGCGGCAGGAATTCCGTTTGTCACTACTCAGGCAGGCGGCATGTTCGGCCTGTACTTCAGCAGCGCCGACGATATCGTCACCTTCGACGACGTGATGTCCAGCGACGCCAACCTGTTCAAGCGCTTCTTCCACTTGATGCTGGAAGGTGGCGTATACCTGGCACCTAGCGCCTTCGAGGCCGGCTTCACTTCCATCGCCCACGGCGAGACTGAATTGCAGCTGACCCTGGATGCCGCAGAGCGCGCGTTTGCCGCTTTGAAGTAAGCACTGTCCGACTGGCGGGGTAATCAACCGCGCCAGTCGTGCTCTTTACTCAAGTTTTTCTACCCTCAAACCAGGAAATGCGGGCTAATCCTACGGATATAGCGCCCACGCAGCAGAAAAACGAGTAAAGACTTTGTAAGGTTGGCCCTGCTTATTTCATAATGCGCGCTTATTGGAACCCTCGCCGGGTTCGCGCGCCCCTCAGAGGTAAGTCGATTCCCATGAACCGCACCGGCCGCGCCCTGACATTGGGCTGCCTGTTGCTCCTTCAGCCCCTGCTCGCGCACGCACAAGCAGGCGGCAACTCGTTGTTGATCCCAGCGCTGGGTCGCTGCACCCTCGATCCTCAGGCACAAGACCAGGCCGAGTCACTCGCGGCCTGCCAGAAAGCGGCTGATGAAGGGGATGCTGAGGCGCAATACGAGTTGGGTGAGTTCTACTACGAAGGCAAAGGTACCGCGCGCGACCTCAATCAGGCCCTGAGCTATTTCGAAAAGGCCTCGTTGCAAGGCCATGCCCAGGCGCAATTCAAACTCGGCACCATGTTCTTCCACGGTGAAGGCGTGCCAGCCAATAACGTTCAGGCTTATATCGTGCTGAAGATGGCTGCGGTCAACGGTGCTGAAGACGCTCTGGACACCGCCGACGAAGTCGCCGAGCACATGCAGCGCGACGAACTGGAAGTCGCTACCCAGGTGCTGGGACAGATTTTCCGTAAATACCTGATGGAACTGCAGAGTGCAGACGGGCGCTCGCCCTTTTCTCCCCTGCCATAACCGACCCTGCAGGGTTCGCTGGTAATGCCAGCACCTACAAGAAAGCGCCAGCCAGGCTTATTTCTCAGGCATCGGCATCGGGAACGGCATGACGTTGCTCACGCCACGCGCTTCGCTGATCTTCGGCGTCCCCAAACGCTCCACCTCATCGATGCGTACAATCGAATGCATCGGCACAAAGCTGCGCACCACGCCTTCGAACTGGGCCTTGAGCTTTTCTTCGCTCGGATCGACGACCACTTGCGTGCGCTCGCCAAAGACGAACTCTTCCACTTCCAGAAAGCCCCACAGATCACTTTGATAGATCTGCTTGGCGTACATTTCGAACACCTGGCCCTGGTTGAGGAAAATCACCTTGTAGATTGGAGCTTCACGTTTGGTCATGGTGGGCGGGTAACACATCGGGAGATAAAAATAGGGCGCGAACTATAGCATAGCTACCTGATGCACAGCGCTAGGAACCTGCGGGCATGGCCCCTATAATGCGCGGTTCTTTGAATCACTTGATGACCCCGTCCATGGCCAAGAAGCTTTACATCGAAACCCACGGTTGCCAGATGAACGAGTACGACAGCTCGCGCATGGTGGATCTGCTGGGTGAACATCAGGCCTTGGAAGTCACCGCTCGCGCCGAAGACGCGGACGTCATCCTGCTCAACACCTGTTCAATACGTGAACGAGCCCAGGACCGGGTGTACTCCCAACTGGGACGCTGGCGCGAACTGAAGCAGGCCAATCCGGAAATGGTGATTGCCGTCGGTGGTTGCGTGGCCAGCCAGGAAGGCGCGGCGATCCGTGACCGTGCCCCTTACGTCGATGTGGTATTTGGCCCGCAGACCCTGCACCGCCTGCCGGAAATGATCGACGCCGCGCGCGTCACCAAACTGCCGCAAGTGGACGTTTCGTTCCCGGAAATCGAAAAATTCGACCACCTGCCAGAGCCTCGTATCGATGGCCCGAGTGCATACGTATCGGTCATGGAAGGCTGCAGCAAGTACTGCACCTTCTGCGTAGTGCCCTACACCCGCGGCGAAGAGGTCAGCCGGCCGTTTGACGACGTGATCGCCGAGATCATCCACCTGGCGGAAAACGGCGTCCGTGAAGTCACCCTGCTGGGCCAGAACGTCAATGGCTACCGCGGCCAGACCCACGATGGGCGCATGGCCGACCTGGCCGAACTGATCCGCGTGGTCGCCGCCGTCGACGGTATCGAACGGATTCGCTACACCACCTCGCACCCACTGGAGTTCTCCGACAGCCTGATCCAGGCCCATGCCGAAGTACCCGAACTGGTGAAGCACCTGCACCTGCCGGTGCAGTCGGGCTCCGACCGCATCCTGGCGGCGATGAAACGTAACCACACCGCCCTGGAATA
Organism: Pseudomonas sp. Fl5BN2; assembly: GCF_009908205.1. Lineage (NCBI taxonomy): Bacteria > Pseudomonadati > Pseudomonadota > Gammaproteobacteria > Pseudomonadales > Pseudomonadaceae > Pseudomonas > Pseudomonas sp. Fl5BN2. Next base: position 115,148 of record NZ_JAAARL010000008.1, read on the forward strand.
CAAGTCCAAGCTGCGCAAACTGCGAGCCGCGGTACCTGGGATCTGCATCAGCTCGGACTTCATCGTTGGCTTCCCAGGGGAAACGGAGAAAGACTTCCAGCAGACCATGAAGCTGATCGAAGATGTCGGTTTCGACTTTTCCTACTCCTTTGTCTACAGCCAGCGCCCAGGAACCCCGGCCGCCGACCTGACCGATGACACTTCGGAAGCGCTGAAGAAGGAACGCCTGAACGCCCTGCAACATCGCCTGAACCAGCAGGGCTTCGAAATCAGCCGACAAATGGTGGGCTCCATCCAGCGTATCCTGGTCACCGACTATTCCAAGAAAGACCCAGGTGAATTGCAGGGGCGAACCGAGAACAACCGAATCGTCAACTTTCGCTGCGACAATCCCACACTGATTGGCCAGTTCGCCGACGTGCACATCGACTCGGCACAGCCTCACTCGCTGCGCGGCTCGTTGCTATCGTGAGAGCAGGTTGACGTAGAGGCTGGGCTGGCCGGCGAAGGGCCTCGCAAGATCGCCTTCAGCGGCCAGCCTGCGGCAACAGAACAAGCACCAACAGCCATTGCTCCGCATAAGAGCTTTCGCACCCAGGCCACTGGCGTTATCCTTGAATTCATCTTAATTGCCGTTGGGCGGCTAAAAAACAACCTTGAACGCACCCATAGAACCTCATCGCTTCATCCTCGAGCCCTTTGAGGCTCGCCGCTTCGCCAATCTGTGCGGGCAATTCGACGAGCATTTGCGCTTGATCGAGCAGCGCCTGACTATCGAGATCCGCAACCGCGGCAATCAATTCGAATTGATCGGCGAACTCAAGCACACCACCTCTGCGGAAAATCTCCTGCGCCGTCTCTATCGGGAAACCAAGGGCACCGAGCTGTCGCCGGACCTGGTGCACCTGTTCCTCCAGGAGTCTGCCGTGGAGCAGCTGGAAAATCCTTCAGTGGCCGACGCCGCCGTAGCCCTGCGCACCAAGAAGGGCATGATTCGCCCTCGCGGCTTGAATCAGCAGCGCTATGTCAAAGAGATTCTCAGCAACGACATCAATTTCGGCATTGGCCCGGCCGGTACCGGAAAAACCTACCTGGCCGTAGCCTGCGCCGTGGATGCCCTGGAGCGCGAACAGGTGCGCCGCATCCTGTTGGTGCGTCCAGCAGTAGAGGCAGGCGAGAAGCTCGGCTTCCTGCCTGGCGACCTGGCACAGAAGATCGACCCGTACCTGCGCCCCCTGTATGACGCGCTGTACGAAATGCTCGGCTTCGAATATGTGGCCAAATTGATCGAGCGCCAAGTCATCGAGATCGCGCCCCTGGCCTACATGCGCGGCCGGACGCTGAACAACAGCTTCATCATTCTCGACGAAAGCCAGAACACCACCGTGGAACAGATGAAAATGTTCCTCACCCGGATCGGTTTCGGCTCCACTGCGGTGATCACCGGCGACATCACCCAGGTTGACCTGCCCAAGGGCACCAAGTCGGGCCTGGGCCAGGTGATCAACGTACTCAAGGATGTACCTGGTATTAGCTTCACGCACTTCATGCCCAAGGATGTGGTTCGCCACCCGCTGGTGCAACGCATCGTCGAAGCCTACGAGCGCTTCGAGCTGCAGGCCGATGACGAGGCCGCCAAGGCTTCTGCCAACAGGGGCAATCGTCACGATGCTTGAGCTTGACCTGCAGCGCGCCAGCCAACAGCCGGCCCCCAGCGATGAACAATTCCGCCAGTGGTGCGAGCTGGCCCTGCGCCAGCGCACAGCTGATTCGGAGTTGACCATCCGCCTGGTGGACGAGGACGAAGGCCGCGAGCTGAACCACACCTGGCGCCACAAAGATTACGCCACCAATGTGCTGTCATTTCCTGCGGACGTGCCGGATGAGCTGCTGGATATCCCACTGCTGGGAGACCTGGTGATCTGCATTCCCGTGGTCGAGCGCGAAGCGGCCGAACAAGGCAAGGAACTTCAGGCCCACTGGGCCCATCTGGTGATTCACGGCTGCTTGCATCTGTTGGGCTACGACCATATAGATGACGACGAAGCCGAAGAAATGGAAGCACTGGAACGAACGTTGCTTGCAGAACTGGGTCATCCAGACCCGTATGCAGACGACGAAAGCTGATCAACAACCACCTGTAACAACCAAGGATTCAGAGCAATCGCTATGAGCGAAGATCGATCGAGCAACGGGCAAAAGTCATGGCTGGGCAAACTGACCCAGGCTTTTGCCCATGAGCCGAAAAACCGTCAGGAGCTGCTGGAGCTGCTGCGCGAAGCCCATCAGAACAAGTTGCTGGACAGCGAAGCGCTGGCCATCGTCGAAGGCGCCATCCAGGTCGCTGACCTGCAAGTCCGGGACATCATGGTTCCGCGCTCGCAGATGATCAGCATCAAGGCGACCCAGACCCCACGGGAGTTCCTGCCCGCGGTCATCGATTCGGCGCACTCGCGCTACCCGGTGATCGGCGAAAGCCATGACGACGTGATGGGCGTCCTGCTGGCCAAGGATCTGCTGCCGCTGATCCTCAAGGAGAACGGCGACAGCTTCAACATCAAGGACCTGCTGCGCCCGGCGACTTTCGTCCCCGAGTCCAAGCGCCTGAACGTGTTGTTGCGCGAGTTCCGCGCCAATCACAACCATATGGCCATCGTCATCGACGAATACGGCGGAGTGGCGGGCCTGGTGACCATCGAGGACGTGCTGGAGCAGATTGTCGGCGACATCGAGGACGAGCACGACGTTGAGGAAGACAGCTACATCAAGCCTCTGCCCAGCGGCGACTTTTTGATCAAGGCGCTGACGCCGATCGAAAACTTCAACGAGTTTTTCGACAGCCATTTCTCCGATGACGAATTCGATACCGTCGGCGGCCTGGTAATGAGCGCCTTTGGCCACTTGCCAAAACGCAACGAAATCACCGAAATCGGCCCCTATCGCTTCCGCGTTCTCAACGCCGACAGCCGGCGGATTCACTTGCTGCGCCTGACCCCCATCGCCCGTTGAGGACCGGGGTCATCAGCCCTCTCCCGCACAGGATTATCGTTTTGAGGCCACCCACTCGGCCTCAGGCGATAAACCTCGGGGGCGAACTGAAGGTACGACGCTGCGTGACTCGACGCTCATCTGAAACACCCCAACCCATCTCCTCGCGCCTTGCCCGGCACGAAACAGGAAAGAGCTGATGAAACGCCTCTTGCAGCGCTCAACCCGACCCGGCTGGCCCGGCAACCTGCTGGCCGTTGCAGCCGGCGCCATCACGACCCTGGCCTTGGCTCCTTACAACATCTGGCTCTTGGCATTGCTGGCGGTAGGCCTGTTCTATGCCGGCCTGCGTGAGCTGACCCCTCGTCAGGCCCTGGGCCGTGGCTGGTGCTTCGGTTTCGGCCTGTTCGGTGCCGGTACCAGTTGGATCTACGTCAGCATCCACACCTATGGCGGTGCTTCGGCGCTGCTCGCCAGCCTGCTGATGCTGGCCTTCATTGCTGCCATCGCCTGGTTTTTTGCCTTGCCCGCCTGGCTTTGGGCTCGCTGGCTGCGCCGCAACGAAGCACCGCTGGCCGACGCGCTGGCGTTTGCTGCTCTATGGGTGGGCCAGGAAGCATTTCGCGGCTGGTTCCTCACCGGCTTCCCCTGGTTGTATTCCGGCTACAGTCAACTTGACGGCCCCTTGGCCGGGCTCGCACCAGTGGGCGGCATCTGGCTTATCTCCTTCTCCTTGGCCATGACCGCCGCGCTGCTTTACAACCTGCCACGCCTGATCAAGGCCGGACGCAAGGGCTTTATCGTTGCCGGCCTATTGCTGCTGGCTGCCCCTTGGGGAGTGGGCCTGGCACTGAAAGACCACGCCTGGACCAGCCCTGCAGGAGAGCCTCTTTCGGTCGCTGCCATTCAGGGCAATATCGAACAAAGCATGAAATGGGACCCAGCGGAGCTCAACGCTCAGCTGGCCCTGTACCGCGACATGAGTTTCAGCAGCAAGCGTGTGGACTTGCTGGTCTGGCCGGAAACCGCAGTCCCGGTGCTCAAGGAGTCCGCCGAGGGCTACCTGACGATGATGGGCAACTTCGCCGCTGATCGCCATTCCGCCTTGATTACCGGGGTTCCGGTACGCCAGTTGGTACACCATGAGAAACGTTACTTCAACGGCATCACCGTGACCGGCGAAGGTGACGGCACTTACCTGAAACAGAAACTGGTGCCCTTTGGCGAGTACGTGCCCCTGCAGGAGCTGCTGCGCGGGCTGATCGACTTCTTCAACCTGCCAATGTCGGACTTTGCCCGCGGCCCCGCCGATCAACCGCTGTTGCAGGCCAAGGGCTATCAGATCGCACCGTTCATTTGCTACGAAGTGGTCTACCCCGAATTCGCCGCCAGCCTCTCAGCCCGCAGCGACCTGCTACTGACCATCAGCAACGACACCTGGTTCGGCACCTCCATCGGCCCTCTTCAGCATTTGCAGATGGCACAGATGCGAGCCCTGGAAGCCGGGCGCTGGATGATCCGCGCCACCAACAATGGCGTCACCGGCCTGATCGACCCGTTCGGCAGGATCACCGTGCAGATCCCACAATTCGAGCGAGGCATTCTGTATGGCGAAGTGGTGCCCATGCATAACCTGACACCTTACTTGCAATGGCGCTCATGGCCACTGACGGTGCTGTGCTTGCTGCTGTTTGGCTGGGCACTGCTCGCCAGCCGCATTGCCAAGACCGTCTAAAAGCCTTCGTCGGCAAGCACGTTCCTGCAGGAGTGCGCTTGCCGGCGATCAGCGATAGAACAACCGATACCCCAACTGACCCACCGCCTCGTTCAACAACTGGCCGCTCTGCCAGATCGACTTGAACTCCGGCATCCAGCCTCCCAGCGGGCGGGCATTGTCCACCCCAAGAAATCCGACCGGCGCTGGCACCACGACAAACCCCGCATGCTCGAAACTCCAGACGGAACGGGGCATGTGCCAGGCTTGGGTGACTACCACCACACGCTTGATTCCCAGAGGCTGCAACACTTCAGCACTGAACTGTGCGTTCTCCCAAGTGGTGCGACTGCGACCCTCCTGCCAGCGCACCGCGACACCAAAGTCACTGAGCAGCGACTCGGCCATCAGCGCCGCCTCGGTAGGCGGCGTGCCGTAGTGCAAACCACCACTGGTCAATAGCGGCAGACCGGAGGCTTTGGCCAGTCGGGCAGCATAGCGCTCGCGCTCCAGCCCAACGCCTGTGGGCTGATCAAAGCCCCAGGCAGGATCGCCCCGCTCGCGGCCAGAGCCCAAAACCACAATCGCATCCGCCTGCTCAGCCAGGCTTGCCCATTGGCTTTGCGACAAAGGCGGTACCCGTTCGAGCCCGCGAGCACCCCACTCCACCATCACCGGCAGGCTCATCAACCAGAAACCACCCAGCCCGAGCGCGAAACACCAGCCCGCCAGCCGCGGCCTGGAACGACGCAGGCCCCAGGCAAGCAGAAGCAACAGCAAGAGAATGCCGGGAGGCAGCAACAATTGTTTGATGAAATAGCGAAAAGGCATCGAGCATCTCCAAAAGATGCCCGAAGCCTAAAGGGAACACCCACCCACTAACAACCAATGCCAAACACTTTGCCTTCGAGGCCCTCGGCAACGACCTCACTCACCCTGGAAAGGGTCCAGAAAGTTACTTGAATTGCTGGGATCGGACTTTTACCGAACCCCTGACGGGCGCCTGATCCTTCAGCCATATGATCTTGGCTGAGCGAGGCATTTCCTGGTGTTGCAGACTGCCCAATACACTGACCTGCAGCTCACGCTGACTTTGGGCCAGGTAGGCCCTGATCAATTCAAGCTCAGCGCAACTCAAACCCCGCAGCTCCAACTCGACAGCTCGCTCGTTGCGCAGTCGATCTGCGGTTTTTGCCGCATCCAGGGCTAGAGCCAGTCGATTCAGCAGCCTTTCATACACCTCCGGTTCTGTTACTTTTTGCTGCGACTCAAGCATCCGTTCACCTCATCGAAGATAAGACTCACTCCCCTTTTTGAGCTTAGTCGGGCAGTTGAATGCGTCGCGCCGCCGCGACCAACGGCCCGCCCGAGCAATCAGGGTTTCCCTCGGCAGAGCGCGGTCATGTATGCTACGGCGCTTCCTGTAACTCCACTTCCAGCTCCACCGGACACTGAAAACGCCGCATTTGGCGCCCTCAACGTCCGATGATGCATTGAAGAGGATTAGGCCACCCCTATTCAGTACAAAAGTAGCCATGCACGAACACTATCAGCCCCGTGAAATCGAAGCCGCCGCCCAGTCATTCTGGGACGAGCAAAAGTCCTTTGAAGTCAGTGAACAGCCAGGCAAGGAGACTTTCTATTGCCTATCCATGTTCCCTTACCCCAGCGGCAAGCTACACATGGGGCACGTGCGCAACTACACCATCGGCGACGTGATCTCCCGCTACCAGCGCATGCAAGGCAAGAACGTCCTGCAACCCATGGGTTGGGATGCCTTCGGCATGCCGGCAGAAAACGCCGCAATGAAGAACAACGTTGCACCGGCCAAGTGGACCTACGAAAACATCGCCTACATGAAAACCCAGCTGCGTAGCCTGGGCCTGGCGGTGGACTGGTCGCGCGAGGTCACTACCTGCAAACCGGATTACTACCGCTGGGAACAATGGCTGTTCACTCGCCTGTTCGAAAAGGGTGTGATCTACCGCAAGAACGGCACCGTGAACTGGGATCCGATCGACCAGACCGTCCTGGCCAATGAACAGGTGATCGATGGCCGTGGCTGGCGCTCCGGCGCGCTGATCGAAAAGCGCGAAATTCCGATGTACTACTTCAAGATCACCGCTTACGCGGATGAGCTGCTGGAGAGTCTCGACGAACTGAGCGGCTGGCCTGAACAAGTCAAAACCATGCAGCGCAACTGGATTGGCAAATCCCGTGGCATGGAAGTGCAGTTCCCGTACCACCAGGCATCCATTGGCGAAGCCGGCGCATTGAAGGTTTTCACCACCCGCCCGGACACTCTGATGGGCGCGACCTACGTCGCGGTGGCAGCCGAGCACCCGCTGGCAACCCTGGCAGCACAGAACAACCCCGAGCTGCAGGCGTTCATCGCTGAATGCAAAGGCGGCAGCGTGGCAGAAGCCGACGTTGCCACTCAAGAAAAGAAAGGCCTGCCAACCTCGCTGTTCGTCGAGCACCCACTGACGGGTGAAAAGCTGCCGGTCTGGGTCGCCAACTACGTGCTGATGCATTACGGCGACGGCGCGGTGATGGCAGTTCCTGCTCACGATGAGCGTGACTTCGAATTTGCCACCAAATACAGCCTGCCGATCAAATCGGTGGTGCGTACCAGCAGTGGCGACGAAAATCCGGCCCCGTGGCAAGACGCCTACGGCGAGCACGGTGTATTGATCAACTCCGGCGAATTCGACGGCCTGGATTTCGCAGGCGCATTCGACGCCATCGAAGTGGCACTGCTGAAGAAAAACCTTGGCACCTCGCGCACCCAGTTCCGCCTGCGCGACTGGGGCATCAGCCGTCAGCGCTACTGGGGCTGCCCGATCCCGATCATTCACTGCGACACCTGCGGTGATGTGCCGGTACCCGAAGACCAGTTGCCTGTTGTACTGCCAGAAGACGTAGTGCCGGATGGTGCTGGTTCGCCACTGGCTCGCATGCCCGAGTTCTACGAATGCAGCTGCCCGAAATGCGGCGCACCGGCCAAGCGTGAAACCGACACCATGGACACCTTCGTCGAGTCCTCGTGGTACTACGCCCGCTACGCTTCGCCACACTATGAAGGCGGCCTGGTGGAAAAATCCGCAGCCGACCACTGGCTGCCGGTGGATCAGTACATCGGCGGCATCGAACACGCCATTCTTCACCTGCTCTACGCACGCTTCTTCCATAAACTGATGCGTGACGAAGGCCTGGTGAGCTCCAACGAGCCGTTCAAGAACCTGCTGACCCAGGGCATGGTGATTGCCGAGACGTACTACCGTCGTGAAGCCAATGGTGCCTACACCTGGTTCAACCCAGCGGATGTCGAGCTGGAGCGTGACAGCAAGGCCAAGGTTATTAGCGCCAAGCTGATCGCCGACGGCCTGCCGGTGGAAATCGGTGGCACCGAGAAGATGGCCAAGTCGAAGAACAACGGTGTCGACCCACAGTCGATGATTGACCAGTTCGGTGCAGATACCTGCCGACTGTTCATGATGTTCGCCTCCCCGCCCGACATGAGCGCGGAATGGTCCGACTCCGGCGTAGAAGGTTCGCACCGGTTCCTCAAACGCGTCTGGCGCCTGGCACACACACACATCGTCCAGGGCTTGCCCGGCAAGCTGAACGTGGCCGACTTGAGCGATGAGCAAAAAGCCATTCGCCGCAGCACCCACCTGGCCATCAAGCAAGCCAGCCAGGACGTCGGCCAGCACCACAAATTCAACACCGCTATCGCTCAGGTGATGACGCTGATGAATGTGCTGGAAAAAGCGCCGCAAGTCACCGAACAGGATCGCGCACTGGTACAGGAAGGCCTGGAAACGGTCACCCTGCTACTGGCTCCAATCACACCGCATATCAGCCACAAATTGTGGAACCAATTGGGTCACAGCGACGCGGTAATCGATGCCAGCTGGCCGGTACAGGATGAAAGCGCCCTGGTACAGGACACGCTGCAATTGGTGATTCAGGTCAACGGTAAACTGCGTGGCCAGATCGACATGCCTGCCAGCGCCAGCCGCGAAGAAGTCGAAGCCGCCGCTCGTACCAACGAGAACGTACTGCGCTTCACCGAAGGCCTGAGCATCCGCAAGGTGATTGTGGTACCGGGCAAACTGGTCAATATCGTCGCCAGCTAATTGGATCAGGCGCCCGATCCGCGATCGGGCGCCGAATAAAACCTCCAGGGCCACAAGGTTGGCCCATCTGGTTTCAAGGGGAGCAATACATGATCAAACGTAACCTGCTGGTGATGGGCCTGGCTGTACTGCTGAGCGCCTGCGGCTTCCAGTTGCGCGGCACGGGCACCAATGAGCTGACCATCAAGGAACTCGACCTGAGTGCTCGAGATGTCTACGGCACCACCGTAAAACTGCTCCAGCAGCAGCTGGAAAATAGCGGTGTGCGGGTTCATGCCGGCGCGCCATACAAGCTGGTACTGCTGAGTGAACAGAACTCGCAGCGTACTCTTAGCTATACCGGGGGAGGCGCCTCCGCAGAGTACGAGATCGGCACCACGCTCAACTACGAGATTCTGACGCACGACAATCTGCACCTGTTCAGCGACAAGCTGGAAGTGCAGAAGGTCTTCCTGCACGACGGCAACAACATCACTGGTTCCGATCAGGAGTCGTCCGAAACTCGCAAGGAAATTCGTCGCGACCTGGTTCAGCGCATGTTGATCCGCCTACAGCTGCTGACCCCGGAACAACTCGCTCAGATGCAAGCCACTGCCGAAGCCAAAGCCAAGGCAGAAGCACTGGCCCTGGAAGCGGCACGCAAGGCTGAGGCGGAAACTCCGCAGCAGTCCCCTCTGGAACTACCGAACCAGTAAGCCTTGTGGGGCGCTCCCGCGCCCCGCAGGCACCCGCCTATGAAACTCGCTCCCGCCCAACTCGGCAAACACCTGCAAGGTTCTCTCGCTCCGATCTACGTGATCAGCGGCGATGACCCGTTGCTTTGCCAGGAAGCCGCCGACGCCGTCCGCTCTGCTGTACGCCAACAGGGTTTCGACGAGCGCCAAGTGTTCAGCGCCGATGCCAGCTTCGACTGGGGCACCCTGCTGCAAGCCGGTGCCAGCATGTCGCTGTTTGCTGAAAAACGCCTGCTGGAACTGCGCCTGCCCTCGGGCAAGCCCGGGGACAAAGGCGCAGCGGCGCTGATCGAGTACTGCTCGCGCCCAGCCGAAGATACAGTGCTGTTGATCAGCCTGCCCAAGCTCGATGGCAGTGCACAGAAGACCAAGTGGGGCAAGGCACTGGTTGAAGGGGCCCAGACCCAGTTTGTGCAGATCTGGCCAGTGGATGCCAACCAGCTCCCACAGTGGATTCGTCAACGCCTGTCCCAGGCCGGGCTTTCTGCCAGCCAGGATGCGGTGGAATTGATCGCCGCTCGCGTAGAAGGCAATCTGCTGGCTGCCGCCCAGGAAATCGAAAAGCTTAAGTTGATGGCTGAAGGTGGGCAAATTACCGTCGAAACGGTACAGGCGGCGGTGGCCGACAGCGCCCGCTTCGATGTTTTCGGGCTAGTGGATGCCATTCTTAACGGTGAAGCGGCCCATACCTTGCGCATGCTTGAAGGCCTGCGCGGCGAAGGCGTCGAACCACCCGTCATACTCTGGGCCCTGTCCCGGGAACTGCGACTGCTGGCCAACCTGGCCCTGCAATTCAGCCAGGGCATACCTCTGGACAAGGTTTTCAGCCAGGCTCGCCCGCCTGTCTGGGACAAACGCAAACCCCTGATGAGCAAAGCCTTGCAGCGCTATTCCGCGCAACGCTGGGGCCAACTGCTACTGGACGCCCAACGCATCGATGCACAAATCAAGGGACAGGCCAGCGGCTCGCCGTGGAGCAGCCTGAGCCGATTGTCATTGCTGATGGCCGGCCAACGCCTGGCCCTGCCAGCCGAGTAAGCCAGCCGACCAGCCCCCGCTTACAATCTTCTTACTCCAGGTGCTGGACAGCGGCCCCACTCTGGCCGATGATTTGCGCCGCAGTATCTCTCCCCAAAAGCGAGCACTCACAATGAGCAAGCCATCCAAGCATGGCCCCAACAAGGCCAAATCCATCATTGCCCAACCACTGTTCCGCAGTCACCAGGAACGCCCGGTCAAGGGCAAAGGCAGCTACCGCCGCGAAGCCTTCCAGTCTAAAAGCTGGGAGGCTTCTTACTTTCTGGCCGCCTGAAGCCCAGAACCCCATTGGCATGATAAGGTCTGCACCTGATTGTTATTCTCTCTGGACCCGTGCATGCCCTTTTGTCTTTCCCGTCGTTGGCACATGCGCCAACTGATCGCTGCCTCCAGCCTTGTTCTGCTAGTCGCCTGCGCGGAAAAACCCACCGCCGCCGACGCCCAGCCACTGCCCAACCTCCAGGCAGCCTCCCTAGCCGCACCTGTCACTGCCGCACCATTGGTGGCCGAAAATCTGGATATCCAACCCTCCCAGACCTTCGACGAATGGTTGAGCGCTTTCCGCGCCGAGGCCTTGAATGCCGGTATTCGTGCCGATGTGTTCGACCGCGCCTTCGCCGGAGTGACTCCGGACATGAGCGTGATCAAAGCCGATCGCAGCCAACCGGAATTCACCCGTCCAGTATGGGAATACCTGGATGGAGCACTGTCTCCGGTACGGGTACGCAAAGGCCAGGCACTGCTGAACCAGTACAGCGATATTCTGCAACGGATCGAACAGCGCTACGGTGTTGATCGCCAGGCCCTGGTGGCCGTCTGGGGCATGGAGAGTAATTTCGGTGATTTCCAGGGCAACAAATCGGTGATCCGTTCCCTGGCCACCTTGGCCTATGAAGGCCGACGCCCAGCCTTTGCCAACAGCCAACTGATTGCTGCATTGCAGATCATTCAACACGGTGACATTCAGCCAGAGAAGATGCTCGGCTCCTGGGCCGGCGCCATGGGCCAGACCCAGTTCATTCCCACGACCTATAACACCCATGCCGTGGACTTCGATGGCGATGGCCGCCGGGACATCTGGAACAGCCCAGGTGATGCACTGGCCTCGACCGCGCACTACCTGCAGAGCTCTGGCTGGCAGAAAGGTCAGCCCTGGGGTTTTGAAGTACAACTCAACAACGGCTTCGACTACGCCCTGGCCGATGCCTCCACCCGCAAGAGCGTGGCCGAATGGATGCGCCTGGGCATGATCCCGGCCAATGGCAAGGCGCTGCCCTATGACTCGGAACAACTGTCGGCTTCGCTGCTGCTGCCTGCGGGATACCAGGGACCAGCATTCCTGATCCTGGACAACTTCCGTGCAGTACTGAAGTACAACAACTCATCGTCCTATGCTCTGGCGGTGAACCTGTTGTCGGAACGCTTCAATGGCGCCGGATTGATCAACGGTAGCTGGCCCAAGGACGACTTGCCCCTGAGCCGCTCCGAACGCATCGAGTTGCAGACCCTGCTCAGCGCTCACAGCTACGATGCTGGCAACCCTGACGGCATTATCGGCGCCAACACCCGCAAGGCGATTCGCAGCGTCCAGCAATCTTTGGGCTGGCCTGCAGACGGCTACCCAACCCATAAGCTGCTAGAGAGCTTGCGTAGCCGCTAAGTTGAGTGCTGGCGAAGCACCTCCTCTTCGCCAGCACCTGCTTACTTGAACACCACGTCCTGAGCCAGGGTCAACTCCTTAGCCCCCGCATCCAGCCTGACCCGCGCGCCCATCGGCAGGCTCAGGTTCGGGTCGCAGTGACCGCTACGCCATCCTGCCAATACCGGAATCCGCAAAGGTTCGAACGTCTGCTTGAGCAAAGCACACAGTGCAGTGAAATCCACACCGGCCACATCTCCCACCAAGACGCCGCGCAATTTGTCGAACTTGCCGGCCAAGCGCAGGTGGTTGAGCAGGCGGTCGATGCGATACAGCGGCTCGTTGACGTCCTCAAAAAACAGGATGACGCCATCGGTATTGATTTCATACGGCGTGCCAAGGGTGCTGGCAATCATCGACAGATTGCCACCCAGCAATGCCCCTAGCGCGATACCCGGCTCTACCGTGATCAAAGGGAAAGCCACCGGATGGGGCAATAGGCTGCCGGCCTTTACCCGCCCCCGAAGAAGATTGAACAAGGACGCCTCGGTAGGGGGCTGTTTAGCGCCCAGCAAGTCTGCATTGAGCATCGGCCCATGAAAGCTCACAAAGCCTGCATAACGGTTGATCGCCAGATGCAAGGCGGTGATATCGCTGTAGCCGATGAAGGGCTTGGGGTTGCGTCTCAACAGATCGAAGTCGATCTTGTCCAGCAAACGTGGACTGCCATATCCCCCACGCAGGCATAGGATGGCGTCGATATCACTGTCGGCAAAAGCCTCATGCAGGTCCCGGAGGCGAACCTCGTCGCTGCCGGCCAGATAGCCATCCTTTTGCCCAACTCCGGGAAAGATCCGTAGGGTGTATCCGCGGGAGCGCATCCATTGAAAGGTTTTCTCGGTATCCAGCTCCGCGGGACCGGCAGGGGCGATAAGGCCAATGACGCCCTCTGCGGCCAGTGCCGGAACCGGCAGGTGAGCGTGAAGGGCAGCGGTCGGTTGGATGGGCATGCAAATTCTCCCTGTGTGAGTTCACTCAAGCACAGTAGCCATGAATGCCACTAAACAGAAGAGGGCAGTCACCTATAGGAGGGGAGAAAAAGTCGAAACGGCAAACGCGCTCGAAAGAGCTGGGGAATCGCCCGCAAGGCCTGAGCCTCACGGGCGTGGCAAATCAGGAAACCAAGCCTTCTCTGGCCAGCTTCGCTTGCTCGTCGGCATGGTACGAGGAACGCACCAACGGACCGGAAGCAACGTTCTTGAAGCCCATCTTGTAACCTTCCTCGGCAAACCAGGCAAAGATGTCCGGATGCACGAAACGCTGCACCGGCAAGTGATTGCGGGACGGCTGCAGATACTGGCCAAGGGTCAGCATGTCGATGTCATGCTCGCGCATGCGCTTCATGACTTCGATGACCTCATCATCGGTCTCGCCCAGCCCCAGCATCAAGCCGGACTTGGTCGGCACATGCGGCACCAGCTGCTTGAACTTCTGCAGCAAAGTCAGCGACCACTGGTAGTCCGACCCCGGACGCGCTGCCTTGTACAGCCGCGGCACGGTTTCCAGGTTGTGGTTGAACACATCCGGTGGAGTGGCAGCAGTGATTTCCAGGGCGACATCCATACGGCCACGGTAGTCGGGAACCAGGGTTTCCAGCTGTACATTCGGCGACAACTTACGGATTTCGCGGATGCAGTCGGCAAAATGCTGGGCACCGCCATCGCGCAAGTCATCGCGGTCTACCGAGGTGATCACCACGTACTTCAGACGCAGGTCAGCAATGGCCACCGCCAGGTTCATCGGCTCATCGGCATCCAGAGGCTTTGGTCGGCCATGGCCAACGTCGCAGAATGGGCAACGACGGGTGCAGATGTCGCCCATGATCATGAAGGTCGCGGTACCACCGGAGAAGCACTCACCCAGGTTAGGGCAGGAAGCCTCTTCGCAGACGCTGTGCAGCTTGTGCTTGCGCAGCAACTGCTTGATCCGATCGACTTCTGGCGAAACCGGAATACGCACACGAATCCAGTCGGGCTTCTTCGGCAGTTCGGTGGTCGGAATGATCTTCACCGGAATGCGCGCGACCTTTTCCGCACCGCGCAATTTGACGCCGGCTTCAACTTTCGGACGGGCCGCCCGCTCGGAAATATCCAGCGTCGGGATCAGGGTTTGAACAGCGTCTTGCGCAGTAGTCATATCAATCGATTCCGCCCGTTAGGGTCGTCTGCTCAGCATAGTCGAGGTGTTTGACGAGCTGCGCACGCAGCCGGGCACTTACCTCGGCAAATTCAATCGGCCCTGCATGGTCGCTCAGTTGGGTCATTGCCAACCCGGCATAACCACAGGGGTTGATCCGTCGGAACGGCTGCAAATCCATATCCACGTTCAAGGCCAGCCCGTGAAAGGAGCATCCACGACGGATACGCAGGCCCAGCGAGGCGATTTTTGCCCCATCGACGTAGACACCCGGCGCGTCGGACTTGGCGGCTGCCGGCACGCCATAGCTGGCCAGCAACTCGATCAGGCACAACTCCATTCGGCTCACCAGATCACGCACACCAAAACCCAGCCTGCGTACATCCAATAATAGATAGGCAACCAGTTGGCCGGGCCCGTGATAGGTCACCTGGCCGCCGCGGTCCACTTGCACCACCGGAATGTCCCCGGGAAGCAACAGATGCTCGGCCTTGCCCGCCTGGCCTTGGGTGAAGACCGGCGGATGCTGCACCAGCCAGACTTCGTCTGGTGCATGGGTGTCGCGTTCATTGGTAAAGCGCTGCATGGCCTGCCAGACCGGCTCGTAAGCCATCTGGCCAAGCTCGCGAAAGCCCAGCGTCTGTGGCATCACAGCACCATGTGGACGACACCGGTAGCGCGCAGGGCACTATTGATATCACGCAGTTGGTCTTCGCCGGTGGCCGTAATGTGCAGTTGTACCGTGGTGTACTTGCCGTTGCTGCTTTGACGCTCGGCCAGGGTCTTGATGTCCAGCGTGGCGTACTTGGCAAGGATCTCGATCACGGTGTCCTTGAAGCCGACAACCGTGTCACCGATCACCTTGATCGGATAGTCATCGACAGGGAATTCAATCTTGTGCGACTTAACGTCAGTGTCTGTCATGGCAGTAACGGCCTCGCAAGCCGTGGCAACGGACATGGCCCCCGCTCTGCTTGAGAGCGAGGGCCATGCGGGTCGACAATATCAGTTGAACAAGCCGTAGAAGAATAGACGGATGCTATCCCACATGCGGCGGAAGATACCACCTTCGTCGACTGCTTCCAGGGCGATCAGGTCGGCGCTGTGCACCACTTTATCGTCCAGTTTCACTTCGACTTTACCAATCACGTCGCCCTTGGCGATCGGCGCGACCAGGTGCGGGTTCATGGTCATGCTTGCAGCAAGTTTCTTAAGCTGGCCTTTAGGCATGGTCATGGTCAGATCTTCGGCCAGACCGGCCTTGACCTGATGCGTAGTGCCCTTCCACACCTGGGCCTGGGCCAACTCGGTGCCCTTTTGGTAGAAGGTCTGGGTTTCGAAGAAGCGGAAACCGTAGGTCAGCAGCTTCTGGGTTTCAGCGGCGCGAGCCTGTTCGCTGTTGGTACCGAAGACCACGGCGATCAGACGCATGCCATCACGTACTGCCGAAGACACCATGCAGTAGCCGGCTTCATCGGTGTGACCGGTTTTCAGACCGTCTACAGTCTTGTCACGCCACAGCAGCAGGTTGCGGTTAGGTTGCTTGATGCCGTTCCAGAAGAATTCTTTCTGCGAGTAGATCGCGTAGTGCGCCGGGTCTTCGTGAATGATCGCGCGAGCCAGTACCGCCATGTCGTGAGCCGACGAGTAGTGCTCGGGGTTCGGCAGGCCGGTCGGATTCATGAAGTGACTGTTGCTCATACCCAGATCGGTAGCAGTCTTGTTCATCATGTCGGCGAAGGCGTCTTCGCTGCCGGCGATGTGCTCGGAAATCGCAACGCTGGCATCGTTACCCGACTGAATGATGATGCCGTGCAACAGGTCGCTGACGGTGACTTGCGAACCTACCTTGATGAACATCCGCGAACCGCCGGTGCGCCAGGCATTCTCGCTGACGGTCACCGGGTCATTCTCACCGATCTGGCCGCGACGAATTTCCAGGGTCGCGATGTACGCGGTCATCAGCTTGGTCAGGCTGGCTGGCGGCAGACGTTGGTCGCCATTGTTCTCCACCAGCACATTACCGCTGCTGGCGTCCATGAGCACATAGGATTTGGCGGCCAGTTGCGGTGGCGACGGCATCGCTTCGACCGCCCAGGCGGCAGGCGTGATGATCAGCGGGACAAGCAGGCACAGGCGTTTGGCAAAGGTGGTGATGTTCATCCGTCTCTCGAAGTTGCTAATGGAAACTTGCCCCCAAGGGCAAAACTATTTCAGGCAGCCATCTAAGGGCTGCCGCGTATGCAGCTGTTCACTCACTGACCCTTGCCGGGCTTTTGTTGTTCGACGAGCCAACAACCAGGGCCCGCCTCCCAATACCGCAAGCGGACCTTCAATTCTCAGTGTTCCTACTCGGCAGTAACCACGCTCGGCTGGCCCAGATTGGCCAGGCGCACGCTGTTCTGCGCTTGCTGGGCCTCACCCGGCGAACCGAATGGCCCCAGGCGCACCCGATGCAGCGTCTGTTGATTGCGTACGATCGAGCTGATGAATACCGGGGCGCTCACCATCGAGCTCAGTTTCGACCTCAACAGCTCGGCAGCGTCCGGGTTGGCGAAGGCGCCCACCTGCAGATACTGGCCAGAGGCTGCTGCAGCGGTGTTTTTTTTTGCATCCACTTGCAGCGGAACCACAGCAGCGGCGTGTTGCTGGGGCGGCGGCGTCCATTGCTCAACGGTGCCGGCCGAGGCCGTGACCACCGGCGCGCTATTCTGCGCCACTTGCGGTTCGTTGAGCATCAGCGGCGCCGGCCGGCCACGCTGGGCCCACCATTGCTGTGGGTCGATACCCTCAACCTTGACCCGGGCAGTCCCGGTCTCGGCGTAACCGAGCTTCTTCGCCGCAGCGTAAGACAAATCGATGATCCGGTCGGAATAGAAGGGGCCACGATCGTTGACCCGCAGGATCACGCTACGGTTATTGTCCAGGTTGGTCACCCGCACATAGCTGGGCAGCGGCAGGGTCTTGTGCGCAGCACTCATGCCGTAGAGGTCATACACCTCGCCATTGGCGGTGTTCTGCCCATGAAACTTGGTCCCATACCAAGATGCCGTACCGGAAGCCACGTAGTTCTTGGAGTCCTGGATAGGAAAGTAATTCTTGCCCAGTACCGTATAGGGGTTGGCCTTGTAGGGTCCGGTGTGCAGGGTCGGGGTCGCGTCGGGAATACGCGAGACATCGACATCCCACCAGGGTGCGCCATCTTTGTGAGCACGGTTGACGTCCAGGCCTGGCATGGAACGCACGGCGCTCGAGGATTTTTGCTGAGGCGAGCGGCTCGTCGAGCAGCTGACCAGCAACAGGGACAACGCGGCAAAAGCCACCAGCTTCAGGGGGTTGCGGATTGGCATTGCCAGCATTACTTGACGCCCCGTGCTTGGACCAGCTGTTCAGACAACTGATGTACGGCCATGGCATACATCACGCTGCGATTATAGCGAGTGATCGCGTAAAAATTCTTCAGGCCCATCCAGTATTCCGGGCCATTGTCACCTTCCAGGCGGAAAGCAGTGACCGGCATATCATCGCGCAGCGCATCATGACTCGACCAGCCCAGGGCCCGCAACTCCCCGACAGTCTTGGTCGGCTCGATTCCCGTGGTCAAACCTTCGTCCACCCGATCGCCACGTACATCGGCACGACTGACCACCGGCCCGCCGGCGACCCAGCCATGACGCTTGAAGTAGCTGGCCACGCTGCCAATGGCATCGTCTGGATTGGTCCAGATATTGATGTGCCCATCACCGTCGAAGTCCACTGCATAGGCGCGAAAACTGCTCGGCATGAACTGCGGCAAGCCCATAGCACCCGCGTAAGAGCCCTTGAGGGTCAGCGGGTCGAGCTGCTCTTCACGGGCCAATAGCAAAAACTCACGCAGCTCTTTGCGGAAGAACTCGGCCCGAGGCGGGTAATCGAAACCTAGAGTCGATAATGCATCGATCACCCGATAATTCCCGGTATTACGACCGAAAAAGGTTTCGACACCAATAATCGCCACTATCACCTGGGCCGGCACCCCATATTCCTGCTCGGCACGGGCCAGTACCGCCTCGTGCTGGCGCCAGAAGTCCACACCGCGAGCAATGCGCGCGTCGGTAATGAACATCGGGCGATATTCCTTCCATTGCTTGACCCGCTCGGCGGGGCGCGAAATAGCATCAAGAATCGCCTGCTTGCGTTCGGCCTCGCGGAACACAGCCATTAGCTGCTCACCGGCGAAGCCATAGTCCCGAGTCATTTCACCGACGAATTCGGCCACTTGGGGCGAACCTTCGTAATCACCGGCAAGCGCAGGTTGCGCTGTACCCAGGATGCTTACCAGACCGACCCACGGCGCATGCCGAGCGGCCCAGCCACGCATTACTTGCATTGAATTCTTCACCTTAATCAAACCTGCGCGATCCACTTGCGATGGGTATGGATCGACATCAAAACCCCAAACGCTGACAGTAGTGTCACCAACGAAGTTCCTCCGTAGCTAATGAACGGCAACGGAACCCCCACCACCGGCAACAAGCCACTGACCATACCGATGTTGACGAAAACGTAAACAAAAAACGTCATGGTCAAGCTGCCCGCGAGCAACTTGCCAAACAGTGTCTGGGCCTGCGCGGTGATGACCAGTCCACGCCCAATCAGCAGCAGGTAGATCAGCAACAACGCACAAATACCCACCAGGCCGAACTCCTCGCCCATAACCGCGATGATGAAGTCGGTGTGGCTCTCTGGCAAAAAGTCCAGGTGCGACTGGGTGCCCAGCAGCCAACCCTTGCCGAAGACCCCGCCCGAACCAATCGCGGCCTTGGACTGGATAATGTTCCAGCCGGTACCCAGCGGATCGCTTTCCGGATCGAGGAAGGTCAGGATCCGCTGCTTCTGGTAGTCATGCATGATGAAAAACCACATGGCGATCGCCACCGGTACCGCGGCAGCCAGCACGCTGAGAATCCAGCGCCAGCGCAGCCCCCCCATGAACAGCACGAAGGTGCCGCCGGCCAGGATCAACAAGGCAGTGCCCAGGTCCGGCTGGCGCACGATCAGAATGAACGGAATACCGATCAGTACCAGGCTGACCCCCACATGCTTGAGATGAGGCGGCAAGGTGCGCTTGGACAAGTACCAGGCGATGGTCGCCGGCATGAGAATCTTCATGAACTCCGAAGGCTGGAAGCGGATCACCCCTGGTATGTTGATCCAGCGAGTTGCACCCATGGCGTTATGTCCCATGACGTCCACCACCACCAGTAACACCACGCCAACCACATAGCCCAGGGGTACCCAGCGAGCCATGAAGCGCGGCTCGAACTGGGCAATGACCATCATCGATACCAGACCGATGCCGAATGATGTGGCCTGTTTGGCCAGCAGGTCCCAGCTCTTGCCGCTGGCCGAATACAGTACGAACAGGCTACCAGCGGCCAGGGTCAGCAGCAGGATCAGCAAAGGACCGTCGATATGCAGGCGCTGCAACAGCGTCGCACGACGCCGCATCACATCCTCACTGGAGAGGATGCGATCAAAGTTACTCTTCACGGGCCGTGGCCTCCGTGCTGATAGGGCTGGCGAACTCAGGCTTGAGCTGGCCGTCCTGGCCGAGAAGCCAGGCATCCATCACCTGACGCACCACAGGCGCCGCGACGCCAGAACCCGACTCACCGTTCTCGACCATCACCGAGACCACGATTTTCGGGTTATCCGCCGGAGCGAAGCCGACAAACAAGGCGTGGTCGCGGTGCCGCTCCTGAACCTTGGAGCGGTCGTACTTCTCGCCCTGCTTGATTGCCACCACTTGCGCAGTACCGCTTTTGCCGGCAATGCGGTACTGCGAGCCGACCGCGGCCTTGCGCGCAGTACCACGGGCACCGTGCATCACCTGCTGCATGCCGTGATTGACCTTGGTCCAGTCCGACGGATCGCGCAGGACAATGTCCGGGATCGGGTTGTGATCCACCGGTTTCTCGCCCTCGATGCTCTTGGCCAGGTGTGGACGATTCCAGCGCCCCTTGCTGGCCACCAGCGCTGTGGCCTGGGCCAGTTGCAGCGGTGTCGATTGCATGTATCCCTGGCCGATCCCGAGAATCAGGGTTTCACCCGGGAACCACGCCTGACGCCGGGTCGTGCGCTTCCACTCACGGGTCGGCATCAGCCCGGGAGACTCTTCAAACATGTCCAGGGAGACCTTCTGGCCGATCCCGAACTTGCTCATGTAGGCCGAGAGCCGATCGATACCCAGCTTGTGGGCCAGGTCATAGAAGTAGGTGTCGTTGGACCGCATGATCGCCGTGTCCAGGTCGACATAACCGTCGCCAGTGCGGTTCCAGTTGCGATATTTGTGATCGTAGTTAGGCAGTTGGTAGTAACCCGGGTCATAGACTCGGGTGGAGGCTGTAACCACACCCGCGTCCAACCCGGCAATCGCCACTGCTGGCTTGATCGTCGAGCCCGGTGGATACAAACCACGCAGCACCCGATTGAACAGCGGCCGATCGATGGAGTCCCGCAACTCGGCATAAGCCTTGAAACTGATGCCGGTCACGAACGGGTTGGGATCGAAGCTCGGCTGGCTGACCATCGCCAGGACCTCGCCAGTGTTCGGATCCAGCGCCACCACCGCGCCACGGCGCCCACCCAGGGCCAGCTCGGCAGCTTCCTGCAACTTGATATCCAGGCTCAGGACAATGTCCTTGCCGGGAATCGGATCGGTACGCTTAAGTACTCGCAGCACCCGGCCACGGGCGTTGGTCTCAACTTCTTCGTACCCCACCTGGCCATGCAGCTCCGACTCGTAGAAACGTTCGATGCCGGTCTTGCCGATATGGTGAATACCCGCGTAGTTCACCGGGTCCAGAGACTTCTGTTCCTTTTCGTTGATCCGCCCCATGTACCCCACAGAGTGAGCAAAGTGCGCCCCCTGAGGGTAATGCCGGACCAACTGGGCAACCACTTCCACTCCGGGCAACCGGAATTGGTTCACCGCAATGCGGGCGATCTGCTCTTCCGTCAACTCGAACAGGATAGGCACCGGCTCGAACGGCCGGCGCCCCTGTTTCATGCGTTTTTCAAACAGCACACGGTCTTCCGGCGTCAGCTCCAACACCTCGACAATGGCATCAAGGACCTGCTGCCAGTCACCGGAACGCTCGCGGGTCATGCTCAGGCTGAAGCTGGGCCGGTTGTCGGCTACTACCACGCCATTGCGGTCGAAAATCAGCCCGCGAGTCGGAGGAATCGGCTGCACGTGAACCCGGTTGTTCTCCGACAGCGTGGAGTGATAGTCGTACTGGATCACCTGCAGGTAATACAGCCGGGCAATCAGCACGCCAATCAGGGAGATCACCATAATGGCGCCGAACACGACCCGGCCACGCACCAGACGGGCGTCTTTTTCGTGGTCCTTGATACGGATCGGCTGAGACATTAGGGCGCGGGCTACTTGTGGTAAGGGTGCCCGGACAGCACGGTCCAGGCGCGATACAGCTGTTCACCGATGAGAATCCGCACCAGCGGGTGCGGCAAGGTCAGCGGCGACAGCGACCAACGCTGATCCGCCCGCGCACAGACCTCCGGCGCCAGCCCTTCCGGGCCGCCGACCATGAAATTCACAGTGCGCGAATCGAGGCGCCAGCGATCCAGTTCCACCGCCAATTGCTCGGTGCTCCAGGGCTTGCCATGCACTTCGAGAGTCACAACCCGCTCATTGGAACCGACCTTAGCCAGCATGGCTTCGCCTTCCTGACGGATAAAGCGAGCCACGTCGGCGTTCTTGCCTCGGGTGTTAAGCGGTATTTCCACCAGTTCCAGCGCCAGCTCGGATGGCAGACGCTTGGCATATTCGTGCCAGCCTTCTTCCACCCACTTGGGCATGCGTGAACCGACAGCAATCAGACGCAGGCGCACAGCCGTTCCTTATTCCTGGTCTTTGTTGAGCTTGTTGAAGTGCTCGTGACCAACTTCAGGGCTGTGGTGCTTGCCATCAGCCGCGCGGCTCTGCTCAGCGCCTTTCCACAGACGCTCGAGGTCGTAGAACTGACGGGCATTGGAGGTCATCATGTGAACAATGACGTCGTCCATATCCAGCAGTACCCAGTCGCTGTCGCCCTTGCCTTCTTCACCCAGCGGCTTGACGCCCTGGGCTTTGACTGCCTCGCGAACCTTGTCCAGCATCGCGCCGATCTGGCGGTTGGAAGTACCGGTGGCGATGATCATGTAGTCCGTGATGCTCTGCTTGTCACGCACGTCGATGACCAGCACGTCCTGGGCCTTGACGTCTTCCAGGGCCGCTACCGCAACCTTGACCAGTTCGTCGCCCTTGAGGGGCTCGCCGATGAGGACTTTTTCCGGCAGCGGTGCACTTTTGAATGTGCCTTTGCGCTTTACTTTGTTTACGTCGTTGTTCGTCATATAAAACTCGTTTTGCTCGTATGTTCGGGCGCTTCAATACACGACTGTTCGTGCCTTCAAGCGCGCCGCTTTAGTTCGACGCACGGTAAAGTCCGTGCGCATCGATGTAGGCCAGGACCGCGTCAGGCACCAGGAAACGTACCGACTTACCGCTGGCCAGCAGTTGACGGATCTGGGTGGCGGATACCGCAAGCGGCGTCTGCCAGACGAATGCAATGTGTCCGCCCGGCCCTTGGAGGACCAGTGGATCGCTCACCGAGCGCGCCGCCAACAGGTTGCGCAAGGCATCCGGCGGTTCGCTGTCGGCATCCGGGCGTTGCAGCACCAGGATGTGGCAATGCTGGAGTAATTCTTCCCAACGATGCCAGGTGGGCAGGCCGCAAAACGCGTCCCAGCCCAGTAACAGAAACAACTGGTCATCTGCGGCCAACTCGGCCCGCATCTGTTCCAGGGTGTCGATAGTGTAGGACGGCTTGTCCCGCTTCAGTTCACGGTCGTCCACCACCAGAGGTTGGACACCCGCTACCGCGCACTCGACCATCGCCAGACGATCGAGCGCCGACACCTGCGGTGTATCCCGATGAGGCGGCCTGGCACTGGGTGTCAGGCGCAGCTCATCGAGTTGCATGGATTCAGCCACTTCCAGCGCGCCACGCAAGTGACCGATATGCACTGGATCGAAGGTGCCGCCCAGCAGACCGATACGTTTGCCCATCAAGTGCGCACGTGACCGTCGCCAAAGACCACGTACTTCTCACTGGTCAGCCCTTCCAGCCCAACCGGGCCACGGGCGTGCAGTTTGTCGGTGGAAATGCCGATCTCCGCGCCCAGGCCATATTCGAAGCCATCGGCAAAACGCGTCGAGGCATTGACCATGACCGAACTGGAATCCACTTCGTTGAGGAAGCGCCGGGCGTCACTGAAATTCTCGGTGACGATGGAGTCGGTATGGTGCGAACCGTAGGTATTGATGTGCTCGATGGCCTGCTCCAGGTTGTCCAGCACCCGGATCGAAAGGATCGGCGCGGTGTACTCGGTGCGCCAGTCTTCTTCGGTGGCTTCCAGCACCTCGGCGCCGAGGATCGAGCGGGTTTGTGCACAACCCCGCAACTCGACGCCCTTGTCGCGATAGATCGCAGCCAGTGGCGGCAGTACACGCTCAGCGATGGCGGCGTGTACCAGCAGGGTTTCCATGGTGTTGCACGGTGCGTAACGCTGGGTCTTGGAGTTGTCGGCAATGCGGATCGCCTTGTCCAGGTCCGCCGCCACGTCGATGAATACGTGGCACACGCCATCCAGGTGCTTGATCACCGGCACCTTGGCATCACGGCTGACCCGCTCGATCAGGCTCTTGCCACCACGGGGCACGATCACGTCGACGAACTCGGGCATGGTGATCAACGCACCCACCGCAGCACGGTCGGTGGTTTCCACCACCTGCACCACATGGGCCGGCAAGTCGGCCACCGCCAGCCCCTGCTGAATGCAGGTAGCGATGGCGCGGTTGGAGTTGATCGCCTCGGAACCGCCACGCAGGATAGTGGCATTACCCGACTTCAGGCACAGGCTGGCAGCATCGATGGTCACGTTCGGACGCGACTCATAGATGATTCCGATCACGCCCAGGGGCACACGCATCTTGCCGACTTGAATGCCCGAAGGCAGGTAGCGCATATCGCGGATTTCACCGATGGGATCAGGCAGCTTGGCCACCTGACGCAAACCTTCGATCATTTCATCGATACGCACAGGAGTCAGCGCCAGACGATCCAGTAGAGCCGGCTCCAGACCATTGGCCCGACCGTTTGCCAGATCCTGCTCGTTGGCTGCAGTCAGCTCCGGTCGCGCAGCGTCCAACGCATCGGCAGCAGCCAGCAGCGCGCGGTTCTTCTGCGCGGTGGTAGCACGAGCGATCACCCGGGAGGCTTGGCGGGCAGCGCGACCCAAGCGGGTCATGTAGTCAAGAACGGACTCAGTCATGGTCTGGTGTGGTCTTGGCAAAGAGGAAAGCGGCTGATTATAGCTGTCGCGTCGTTCCACGGACAGCGGTCACAGGCGGATGGTCGAAATGGAGTGCAAATACTCGCGGTTCAGCCTGAATTAAGCCCGGTGTTGTTATGATTCCGTCACATTTTCCATCACAACCCTTCACCACCATGTCCATCCTGACCTCTGCGAAACTGCCCAAGGCCCTGCCTGACAGCTTTTTCGACCGTGACGCCCAGCTTTTGGCCAGTGATCTGTTGGGCAAAGTCATTCGCCATAAAGTCGGCGAGCTGTGGCTATCCGCACGGATTATCGAAACCGAAGCCTATTACTGCGAAGAAAAAGGCAGCCATGCCTCCCTCGGCTACACGGAAAAGCGTAAGGCTTTGTTTCTGGATGGCGGGCATATCTACATGTATTACGCCCGCGGAGGTGACTCGCTGAACTTCAGTGCCCAGGGCCCTGGCAACGCGGTGCTGATCAAATCGGCCTATCCCTGGGTCGACGGAGTCTCCGGCCCTGCCAGCCTGGCGCAGATGCTACTGAACAACCCCGACGCCAGTGGACGGCCCAGGCCATCGCAAAAGCTCTGCGCCGGCCAGACCCTGCTGTGCAAGGCCCTGGGCCTGAAAGTTCCAGTCTGGGATGCTAAGCGCTTCGACCATGAGGCCCTCTTTGTCGAGGACGTCGGCGCTATAGTGCCGCACACCCTTCAGACCACTCGCCTGGGCATCCCCCAAGGGCGCGACGAGCACCTGATGTACCGTTTCGTCGATGCCGCCTACGCCCCCTACTGCACACGGAACCCGCTGCGGCGCGGCCAGGTCGAAGGGCGCGACTACCTCATCCTCGACTGACACCACACCTGCCGCATCCGCCAGACACTGACAATGGAGTTGAATTTATGGGCCCATGGCTCGATAGCGTAACAGCCTGGCTGACCAGCAACCCGCAATGGCTGGCCGCAGCTGTGTTTATCGTGGCCTGCGTGGAATGCCTGGCCATTGCCGGCCTGATTGTCCCCGGCACGGTATTGCTGTTCGCCATTGCCGTGCTGGCCGGCAATGGCGCGCTGTCACTGGGGGAAACCCTGCTGCTGGGCTTCTTCGGTGGCGTGCTGGGGGATGTGGTCTCCTACCTGCTGGGACGTCGTTTCCATCAAGGCATCCGCCGCCTGCCGGGGCTGCGCCATCACCCTGAATGGATCAGCGGCGCCGAAGCCTATTTCCAGCGATATGGCATTGCCAGCTTGCTGGTGGGACGCTTCATCGGCCCCCTGCGGCCGATGCTGCCAATGGTCGCGGGGATGTTCGACATGTCCTTTGTGCGCTTCTTCGCCGTCAGCCTGCTGGCTGCGGCGGGCTGGTCAGTGGCCTACCTGCTACCCGGCTGGGCTACTGGCGCGGCCATTCGCTTGCCACTCCCCGAAGGTTTCTGGCCACAAGCCGGTGTGGTCATGGGCAGCCTGGCGGTGCTGATCGGCTTAAGTGTCAACAGCAGCCTGCGCCGCCATCGCCGCGCGACCCTACTGATGTCCGGGCTAAGCCTGCTGATCCTGGCCGGGCTGTTTATCGGCTATCCCTACCTGGTTCAATTCGATCAAGGCCTGATCGCCCTGGTGCAGGAGCACCGCGACCCAGCCCTGGACAAGATCATGGTAATGATCACGCAGATCGGCGAATTTCGCGCCATGTTCATCATCAGCGCAGTACTGACCCTGTTGTTGCTAGCGCTGCGTCAATGGCGCCAGGCACTGTTCGCCGGCGCCACGCTGATGTGCACTGCGCTGGCCAATACCACCTGCAAATGGTTTTTCGCCCGGGTACGCCCCGAAGTCCTGACAGATCCCCTGACCAGCTACAGCATGCCCAGCGGCCATTCTTCAGGCTCCTTTGCGCTATTCCTGACCCTGGCAGTGCTGGCAGGTCGCGGCCAACCGCCCAGAATGCGCCTGACCTGGCTGCTGCTGGGATGCCTGCCGGCGGCGTCGATCGCCGTGTCACGGGTGTATCTGGGAGCACACTGGCCTACCGATATTCTTGCCGGCGCGATGCTCGCAGCTTGTGTCTGTGCGGCCAGCTTGACCTTGATCCAGTGGCAAACCCCGCTCAAGCCGATGCCAGCCAAAGCCTGGTGGCTGCTGCTCCCGGTGCTGCTGGTGCTGTGCGCCTTCATGTCCATGCGGCATTTGCCGCACGCTCTGCTGCGCTACGCCTACTGAGGTGTAGCAGAGCCGAAAGGCCCCGTTGGTTCAGGCGAAAAGCTCTCCCTGCAGCTCATCCAGCAGCTGCTGGATGGCATCCAGACGCTGTTGTGGGTCATCGAGTTGCAGCAGGTCGATCTTGTCCATCTCGGAAAAAGGCAGGAGATAGGCCAACTGGTTGGCCAAGGATAATTGCCCCTCAGCCTCAGCCCCCATGCTCAATGCCTCGACCATCGGGTGCTCGGCCAGGGCCTTGAGCAACGCAATCAGGTCGGCATCCTCATCCGCCAACGGCTGTTCGGGAGCCTCTTGCAGCCACGCAACTTGCGCCACCGTCAGTTGGTCCTTCTGCACTTCGCTGCTGAGCACACGGAAACGTCGGCCGCCCTTGACCCTGATTCCCAGGAGCCCATTGTCCTGCTGGTGAAAGTCAGTGATCAGCGCCTCGCAGCCCACCAGGGCATAGCCTGGCGCGGCAACACCGGCCTCTTCGCCCTCGAGGATGCATACCACCCCGAAACCGCAGCCCTGCTTCATGCAACGGCCGATCATGTCCAGGTAACGCGCTTCGAAAATCTGCAGATCGAGAATGCAGTCGGGGAACAGCACGGTATTCAGAGGAAAAAGCGCCAGGCTCATACACCCATCCTTAAACCAGCAAAGACACCGCCAGCGGCAGCAACACTGCCGTGGCAACGCCCATCAGACTCATCGCCAGCGCCGCGAAAGCGCCACATTCATCACTTTCCTGCAAGGCCACCGAAGTACCCACCGCATGGGCGGTCATGCCCAGGGCCATGCCCCGTGCTTCAGGACCATGCACCCCCAGGCGATTCAAGATGCCGGGACCAAAAATCGCCCCAATCACCCCGGTAATCAACACGAACACTGCTGCCAGCGCCGCAACTCCGCCGATCTGCTCGGCCACCAACATGGCAATCGGCGAGGTCACAGACTTGGGCGCCATGGTCATGAGGATCATGTGCTCGGCGCCGAACCACCATCCCAGCAACACTCCCAAGCTGGTAGCCAGCACTCCACCCACCACCAGCGTAGTAAATATCGGCCAGAACAATTGGCGAATGCGCCGCAGATTGAGATACAGCGGTACCGCCAGGGCCACCGTGGCCGGCCCCAGCAGAATACTCAGGATCTCGGTGCTTTTACGGTACTCGGTGTAACTCAGGCCACAACCGAGCAGTACGCCGATTACCAGCAACATCGACACCAGCACCGGTTGCAGGAACATCCAGCGAGTTTTTTCAAAGGCCGCCAGCACCAGCTGATAGGCACCGAGGGTGATGCCGATTCCGAACAATGGATGGTGTATCACCGCCGCCCAGGCGCCCTGCCAATCAACGCTCACTGACTGTCCTCCCGGCGAGCCTGGCGCTTGACCAGGCGCTGCATCAGCACCCCGACAAAAGCCATGGAGATCACCAACGACAGCACCAGCGCTCCGGTGATGGCCCAGAAATCCGCGGCGATATCCCGGGCATACACCATCACTCCGACGGCGGGCGGCACCAACAAAAGTGGCAGGTAACGCAGCAGGCTGCTGGCCGCCTGGCTCAACGGCTCCCCCACCTCACCGCGGATAACCAAGAAAACCAGCATCAGCAACAGGCCGATGATCGGCCCGGGAAGCACGGGTACCAGCAAGTGATTGAGCGCCGTCCCGAGCAATTGGAACAGCACCAGCCATGTCAAACCGCGTAACAACATACCGCCTCCCCAGCCAGATCCCGTGGCGCATTATAAGCACGCAGGCACTATGAACCGGCATTCGCCAAAAGCATGGATGTTTACCGAGCTGGATCACCATGATGATCTAGAGTGGAAGCTTCAGACCGCAAAACACTGGGTCGAATACTAAAAATCGTTGAACCAAGGAGAGTCTCAATGCCCTATGTTCCTGTTGCAGAGCTCAAAGATTATGTCGGGAAGGAACTCGGACGTTCCACATGGCTCACCATTGATCAAGAGCGTATCAACCTGTTTGCTGAAGCCACCGGCGACTTTCAATTCATTCACGTCGACCCGGTCAAGGCTGCGCAAACCCCGTTCGGCAGTACCATTGCCCACGGCTTCCTGACCCTGTCGCTGATCCCCAAATTGATGGAAGACATCCTCGTGCTCCCCCAGGGCCTGAAGATGGTGGTCAACTATGGCCTGGACAGCGTGCGTTTCATCCAGCCAGTGAAAGTCGATTCCAAGGTGCGACTCAAGGTCGAGCTGACTGAAGTCACCGAGAAAAAACCCGGCCAGTGGCTGCTCAAGGCCACCGCCACCCTGGAAATCGATGGCCAGGAAAAGCCCGCTTTTATCGCCGAACCCCTGTCGCTCTGCTTCGTCTGAAATGCCCCTGATGCGAAGCAGCTCACGCTGTTTCGCTCAACCTCTCTATATATAAGTCACGCAGCTACGGCATACTCGGCCCCTAATTATCCGGAACCCGTTATGCGCCCACTTGTACCCCTGGTTTTGACCCTCTTGCTCAGCGCCTGCGGAGACGGCGAGTCGCTGTTGCCGCCCGATGCTCGCCTGCCGGACGGTGGACGTTATCGCGGCGACCTGGTCAATGGCCTGCTACAGGGACAGGGACGCATCGACTACCCCAATGGCAGTTGGTATGCCGGTCAGTTCGATAAAGGGCAATGGCATGGCCAGGGCGAATGGCACGGCAGCAATGGCGAGGTCTATCGCGGCCAGTTCCAGCAAGGGCTGTTCCACGGGCAAGGCACCCTGACCACCAAGGGCAGCAGCTACAGCGGTGGCTTCAAGCTCGGCCGGCGGGATGGCGAAGGCACCCTCAAAGAAGATGGCATGACCTATCGTGGCGAGTTCAAGGCCGACCTGTACTCGGGCCTGGGTCGTCTCGAGCTGGACGACGGCAGCCAATATCAAGGCCAATTCGCCAAGGGCAAACCCAATGGCGAAGGCCAGCGCAGCGATGCCAGCGGCAACCAGTTCAGCGGGCACTTCGTCAACGGCCAACTGGAAGGCAACGGCACCTTCAACAGCGCCGAAGGCGACATCTACGTCGGCGGCTTCAAACACAATCAGCTGAATGGCAAAGGTCGCTACGAAAACTCCGACGGCGATGTCTGGATCGGCCAGTTCAAGGAAGGTGCCCTAGGCGGCAAAGGTGAGCTGGTCGGTGCCGACGGCAGCCACTATGTCGGCACATTCAGCGACTGGCGCTTCAGCGGCGAGGGCCGCCTCAACCTCAGCGATGGCAGCTTCTACGTCGGTGGTTTCGACAGCGACAACTATCAGGGCCATGGCGTGCTGGTACAGCGTGATGGCAGCGTGCAGAGCGGCGTGTGGAACAACGGCCTGCGGGTTCGCGATGCCGACGGCAAGCTGCTACCCGACCCACTGGAAACCGCCCTGCTGGTCCAGGGCCGCCTGCTCAAGGAAGCTCTCGATGCGGTGCCCGCCTCCACCCCAGCCATCGAACTCTACACGCTGACCCTGGCGGGCGATGGCAAGCAGAGCGTGTTCTTGCGCGAGGCCGACTACGTCAGCAACATGCTCGCCAGCCGCTTCGGTGCCTACGGCCAGATCCGCCTGGTCAACCACCGCGACCACTTGATGAACCGGCCCATGGCCACTCGGGAAAATCTGCGCCGCGCCGCCCAGACCCTGGCCGAACGTAGCGGCCCCGAAGACCTGGTGTTCATCTACCTGACCAGCCACGGCACCAGCGCGCATGAACTGGTACTCGATCAGCCGCGCCTGGAGCTGGCAGACCTACCCGCCGACGAGCTGGCCAGTGTCCTGGCACCGCTAAGGAACCGCGACAAGATCATCGTCATTTCGTCCTGCTACTCCGGCGGCTTCATCCCGGCACTCAAGGACGAGCGAACCCTGATCATGACCGCCTCCAAGGCGGACCGGGTGTCCTTCGGCTGCTCGGAAGAAGCCGACTTCACCTACTTTGGCGATGCCCTGTTCGCCCAGGCCCTGAACCAGACCGACGATCTTGAGCATGCATTCAAGCTGGCCCAGGCCACTGTGGCGGAACGCGAACAAGCGGACAATTTCGAAGCATCGGAGCCACAGATCTGGGCTCCCAAAGGGGTCATCGCGCACTGGCAACAATTGCGCAAACAACAGGCACGAAAGGCACTGCAAAGTGTCTCTATAGGCAGCAAGGAAGTACAGAGCAACTAAGCTGAAACTGTATCAAGGGGGAATGACCATGTACTTGACGCCTCAGCATATCCTGCTTGCCGGTGCCTCAGGGCTGACCGGCGAGCAACTGCTCGATCGCTTGCTCAACGAGCCCACCATCATCCGTGTCCTTGCTCCCAGCAGGCGTCCACTGAGCGACCATCCACGACTGGAAAACCCCGTCGGTGATCCAGCAGTGTTCCTGCCGCAGCTCAGCGGCAAAGTCGAAATCGCCTTCTGCTGCCTGGGCACCACCATCAAGCAAGCCGGCTCCGAAGCCGCCTTTCGCGCAGTGGACCTGGACATGGTGGTGGCCTTTGGCAAGCGTGCGCGGGAAATGGGCGCACGCCACCTGATCGTGATCAGCGCCCTGGGCGCCGATCCCAAGTCGTTGATCTTCTACAACCGGGTCAAAGGGGAAATGGAAGAAGCGCTCAAGCAACAGGGCTGGCCACAACTGACCATTTGCCGCCCTTCACTGCTGCTGGGAGACCGGATCGAACCGCGTCTGGGCGAACAATTGGCCGGCCCTTTGTCGCGACTGATTCCGGGCAAATATCGCGGTATCGAGGCCTGCCAACTGGCCCGAGCCATGTGGCGCCTGGCCCTGGAAGAGCAAAGCGGCACTCGGGTGGTGGAGTCCGATGAGCTGCGCAAGCTGGGCAAATGATCTCATCACGGGCAAGCCGGTCCCTGCGCCTGCAGGAACCGGCTTACCGGCAAAGCGCTACAACCCGCCAGTAGCCTGAAACCCCACTCCCAGAACAGTCAATACCGACAACGGTAGCAACAATGTATCGAGCAATGCGCTGGCCGGCAGATCCAGCCTCGGATAGCTGGGTGCCTGCGCGCCAAACCGGTCCATGGCGCAACAGCCACCCTGCATCGCATACAGGTCCAGGCGCGTCCCCGAATACACCACCGGTGCCCCAGGCTGTGCCGCATTCAGCGTACGCGCCGTGGCGCAGCCGCCCAGTTGCAAGGCGGCCAGCAACATCAGCAGGGACTTATTCATCGCTGCTCAAATGGTGCTCGCCCCAGCGCGGCAACATGTCCTGGGGAATATTCAACAGGTTGAGAATCCGCGCCACGACGAAATCCACCAGATCGTCGATGGTTTGCGGCTGGTGATAGAAGCCCGGCGAAGCCGGCAGAATGGTCACGCCCATATTCGACAACTTGAGCATGTGCTCCAGGTGAATGCTGGAGTACGGAGCCTCGCGAGGTACCAGTATCAACTGACGGCGCTCCTTGAGGGTTACGTCCGCAGCCCGCTCTATCAGGTTGTTGCAGGCGCCTGTGGCAATCGCCGACAAGGTACCGGTGGAACACGGCACCACCACCATCGCCGCGGGAGAGCCGGAACCCGAAGCCACCGGTGACATCCAGTCCTCCTTGCCATAGACACGGATCTGCCCCACCGCCGCACCGGTGTATTCGGTGAGGAAGGCCTGCATCATCTGCGGCTTGGGCGGCAGCGTTACGTCGGTTTCCGTGGCCATGACCAACTGCGCGGCCTTGGAAATCAGGAAGTGCACCTCTCGGTCCTCACGCACCAGGCAATCCAGCAGGCGCAACCCGTACTGGGCGCCGGAGGCACCGGTCATTGCCAGTGTGATGCGTTCCGGGCCGTTGCTCATTGCAGCGCCTCAGCCAGCTTGCCGTGCAGGCCACCGAATCCGCCGTTGCTCATGATCACCACCTGGGTACCAGGCTTGGCCTGGCTTTTCACCCGCTCGATGATTCCCTCCAGCGAGTCGCTGACAATCGACGGCACCGTACACAGCGCCGCCGTTGCCGCCAGGTCCCAACCCAGGTTGGCCGGCGCATACCAGATCACCTGATCGGCCTGATTGACACTTTCCGGCAGCCCATCACGGTGTGCGCCGAGCTTCATGGAGTTGGAGCGCGGTTCGATAATGGCAATCACCGGGGCATCGCCGACCCGCTTGCGCAGGCCGTCCAGCGTGGTGGCGATGGCGGTTGGGTGGTGGGCAAAGTCGTCGTAAATAGTCACGCCCTGCACTTCGGCGACTTTCTCCATACGCCGCTTCACACTCTTGAATGTGCTCAATCCCGCGATCCCCAGGGACGGCACAACCCCCACATGGCGTGCAGCAGCCAGGGTGGCCAGGGCGTTGGCGACGTTGTGCTGCCCGGTCAGCTCCCACTCCACCACACCCTGGCTCACGCCTTCGAACATCACTTCGAAAGCCGAACCGTCGGCGCTGAGCAACTTGACCTGCCACTGGCCACCAACGCCGGTGGTCTGCACCGGAGTCCAGCACCCCATTTCGATCACCCGCTGCAAGGCCGACTCGGTGGTGGGATGAATGACCAGGCCTTCGCTGGGGATGATGCGCACCAGATGGTGGAACTGCCGCTCGATGGCCGCCAGGTCAGGAAAAATATCCGCATGATCGAACTCAAGATTGTTGAGGATCGCGGTACGCGGGCGGTAATGGACGAACTTGGAGCGCTTGTCAAAGAAGGCGCTGTCGTACTCATCGGCCTCGATCACGAAGAACGGCGTGCCCCCCAGGCGTGCCGAGACGGCGAAATTTTGCGGCACACCGCCGATCAGGAAGCCCGGGCTCATGCCGGCATGTTCCAGGACCCAGGCCAGCATGCTGCTAGTAGTGGTCTTGCCGTGGGTGCCGGCCACTGCCAGCACCCAACGCCCCTGCAGCACATGGTCCGCCAGCCACTGCGGACCGGAGACATAGGGCAGGCCTTTATTCAGCACATATTCCACGGCCGGATTACCCCGAGACATGGCATTGCCGATCACCACCAGATCCGGCGCAGGGTCCAACTGAGCAGGGTCATAACCTTGCGTCAGCTCGATGCCCTGGGCTTGCAACTGGGTGCTCATCGGCGGATAGACGTTGGCGTCGGAACCGGTGACGTGATGGCCAAGTTCTTTGGCCAGAACCGCCATCGAGCCCATGAAAGTGCCGCAGATACCGAGAATATGGATGTGCATAGTCGACCTCATAAAACATCGGCGCAGGTTAGCCTAGAGGGCTGCAAATCGCACCCTTTAGCTGACGGGGAGGTACAGCCGCCTCCGCAGGCTCGGGCCGCGTCCAGAGGATAAATTTGCAGGACCTGCAGCGAGCCTTGAATCGCCGCCTACGACTCAAAGCACTCTGCACCAGCGGTTACCCGTGAGCCGCAGGGGCTCAGCGGGCGATACCGTGCTTGCGCAGCTTTCTATAGAGAGTGTTGCGACTGACCCCCAGTTGCTCAGCGGTATGGGTCATATGCCAGCGCTGTTGCTCCAGAGCCACCAGCAACGCCGCACGCTCGGCGTCTTCCAGGGGCCGCTCGGGGATTGCCTCGACTGGCCCGCTGACGGGCATCGGTCGGGCGTGCCGGATCAATGGCGGCAGATCCTCCAGGTCGATACGGCCGTGTTCACACAGGGCCGCCAAGGTCCGAAGCACGTTGCGCAACTGTCGTACGTTGCCCGGCCATGAGTGACTCAACAACGCCTGGCGCGCCGCTTCATCCAGCACCACCGGCTGCCCACCCGCCTCTTCAGCCAGGAGAAAGTCCAGCAACTGGGATTTATCACTGCGATCACGTAACGCCGGCAGCGCAATCTCCAGGCCATTGAGCCGGTAGTACAGATCCTCTCGGAAACTGCCGTCTCGCACCCGCTCCAGCAGATCGCGGTGGGTGGCACTGATGATGCGTACGTTGACCGCCTGGGGCTCACCACCGATAGGCACCACCAGGCGATCCTCCAACACCCGCAGCAAACGGGTCTGCAAAGCCAGGGGCATATCGCCGATTTCATCGAGGAACAAGGTACCGCCATCAGCCTGTTGCAACTTACCGCGCATGCCCTCCTTGCGCGCGCCGGTAAAGCTGCCGCCGCGATACCCGAACAGTTCGCTCTCGATCAGGCTCTCCGGAATTGCCGCGCAGTTGAGCGCGACAAAGGCTTTTTCCGCCCGGGCACTGCCCTGGTGCACAGCCTTGGCGAAGGCCTCCTTGCCAGAACCGGTTTCACCATTGATCAACAACGGCACGTCACGCTCGAACACGCGTGAGGCCCGGCGAAAATCATTCTGCAGCCCTTCATCCCCCAGGCAGATACCTGAGGTTCGCGGCTGCACAACATCTGTTGGCGCCCGCAGCAGCGGTTGCGTGACAGGTTGCGGCTGGCCACGCAGCAAGGCAAACAAGCGGCGTCCATCCCGGGTACGCAATGGCCAACTGGCACTGGCGTTGACACTGGCGCGACTGAGCAACTCATTCAGGGAACAGTCGAAAAAACTCTCCACCGGCTTGCCCAACAAA
This sequence comes from Pseudomonas sp. Fl5BN2, assembly GCF_009908205.1. NCBI lineage: Bacteria > Pseudomonadati > Pseudomonadota > Gammaproteobacteria > Pseudomonadales > Pseudomonadaceae > Pseudomonas > Pseudomonas sp. Fl5BN2. Next base: position 150,678 of record NZ_JAAARL010000008.1, read on the forward strand.
CCGCCACGAACATGTCCCAGCAGGTTCAAGGCACTCTGGTTCACCGCACTGATCCGGCCCTCACCGTCAAACGCCAACAACCCCTCGCTGAACAGCCCCACAGACTCCGCCTGCAAATGAAAGCGCAGCAGCCACTGGTTTTCGAAATACCGCAGGAAATAACAGCTCTCGATCATCTTCGCCGAGAGGTTGACCAGGGCCATGGTGTGGAACTGGCTCTGGCGGGAGACATCCTGGCGCGCCGACGATACATCGAGCACTGCCAGCAGTTCGCCATGAGGATCGAACACCGGACTCGCGGAACAGGTCAGCCCAGTATGCCGACCACGAAAGTGCTCGCCCTGGTGAATGGTCAGCGACTGGCGCTCCACCAGACAGGTGCCGATGCCGTTAGTGCCCTCCCGGGCCTCGCTCCAGTCGGCGCCCAGCCAGAGGCCGGCATGCTCGAAGATCTTGCGCTCGCTGGGAGCGGTGATGCGGTTGAGGATCACGCCCCGGGCATCGGTCAACAGCACCGCGTGACCGGCGCCGGACAATTGCTGATGCAGGTTGCTCATCTCGGCCCCGGCGATTTGCAGCACATCCTGCAGGCGCTCGCGGCTCTCCAGCAGGCGACTGTGCTCAAGCACCGTAGGCGCCATGGCCTGGGTCGGATCGAGATGATAGTCCTCAAGGCAACGCAGCCAGGACCGGGCAATGGAGGGATCGCTGCCCGGGCCCTGCAAATGGGCTTTGCCCTGGGCCACGGTCAGCACCTGCTGGGCATGCCGACTCAAGTGATTACTACTGTGCATTTCTTATTATTCTCCTGCTGCGCTGTCACGCACGGACGGAGCCTGTAGCCGCTGCCAGAGGCTGCGATCGGCACCGAAGGGGACGCAAAATCTTGAGGCTGCCAAAGACGTCCGGGACGTTTCCCTTCCTGCAGAAACAGCAACAAACCATCAAATCTGTCCGACAAGATTCGGCATGCGGACCAGCATCCTCCAGCCGCCGTTTCATTGCAATGCTGGTTTGACCCATGAGTCACAGCTTGTGCCATTTGCGTTACAAACTGTCACTCACGACTGTGCCTGATCCGTTACAGCGCTTGCGCGAAGAGCCTTCGCAACATCCACAAACCCTTGATCCATAGGGTCCGCACCACCCTGGCCCGACCTTTGCTCTACGCTTTGCATGCGCTACAGCGCGTCCTCCCCCATAAGCATAAAAGCCAGGAGATACCCACCATGCGTTACGCACACCCCGGTACTGAAGGCGCTATCGTTTCGTTCAAGAGCAAGTACGGTAACTACATCGGTGGCGAATTCGTCGCCCCCGTCAAAGGCCAGTACTTCACCAACACCTCGCCGGTCAACGGCCAGCCCATTGCCGAATTCCCCCGCTCCACTGCCGAAGACATCGACAAGGCCCTGGACGCCGCTCATGCCGCCGCCGATGCCTGGGGCACTACCTCGGTGCAGGCTCGCTCGCTGATCCTGCTGAAGATCGCCGACCGCATCGAACAGAACCTTGAACTGCTGGCCATCACCGAAACCTGGGATAACGGCAAGGCCGTGCGCGAGACGCTGAACGCCGACATTCCACTGGCCGCCGACCACTTCCGCTACTTCGCCGGTTGCCTGCGGGCCCAGGAAGGCAGCGCCGCGGAAATCGACGGCAACACTGTCGCCTATCACATCCATGAACCCCTGGGCGTGGTCGGACAGATCATCCCGTGGAACTTCCCGATCCTGATGGCCGCCTGGAAACTCGCCCCGGCCCTGGCCGCCGGCAACTGCGTGGTACTCAAGCCCGCCGAGCAGACCCCACTGGGCATCACCGTGCTGATGGAAGTGATCGGCGACTTGCTGCCTCCAGGCGTACTCAACGTAGTGCAAGGTTTCGGCCGCGAAGCCGGCGAAGCCCTGGCCACCAGCAAGCGCATCGCCAAGATCGCCTTCACCGGCTCCACTCCAGTGGGCTCGCACATCATGAAGTGCGCCGCCGAGAACATCATTCCCTCTACCGTGGAGTTGGGCGGCAAGTCGCCGAACATCTTCTTCGCCGACATCATGCAGGCCGAACCGACCTTCATCGAAAAAGCCGCTGAAGGCCTGGTGCTGGCGTTCTTCAACCAGGGTGAAGTCTGCACCTGCCCGTCCCGCGCCCTGGTGCAGGAGTCGATCTACGACGAATTCATGCAAGTGGTGATGAAGAAGATCGAACAGATCAAGCGTGGCGACCCACTGGATACCGACACCATGGTCGGCGCCCAGGCCTCCGAGCAGCAGTTCGACAAGATCCTCTCCTACCTCGACATCGCCAAGAACGAAGGCGCGCAACTGCTCACTGGCGGCAAGGTAGAGAAACTCGAAGGCGACCTGGCGACCGGTTACTACATCCAGCCGACCCTGCTCAAGGGCACCAACAAGATGCGGGTGTTCCAGGAAGAAATCTTCGGCCCGGTGGTCAGCGTCACCACCTTCAAGGACGAAGCCGAAGCCCTGGCCATTGCCAACGACACCGAGTTCGGCCTGGGTGCCGGGGTCTGGACCCGCGACATCAACCGCGCCTACCGCATGGGCCGCGGGATCAAGGCCGGCCGCGTCTGGACCAACTGCTACCACCTGTACCCGGCGCACGCCGCGTTCGGCGGCTACAAGAAGTCCGGCGTCGGTCGTGAAACCCACAAGATGATGCTCGACCACTACCAGCAGACCAAGAACCTGCTGGTGAGCTACGACATCAACCCACTGGGCTTCTTCTGATCGCCCCTCCCGGCGACCCAGGTCGCCGGGAGGTCTTTTTTGCGGCCTCGCCGCGCCCGCTTGACCTGCTCCGATCCGTCGCCAAAGGCTTGCCGGACGGGACACTGCTGTCGGAAGTTCTGCGCCAAAACAGTCGTGCACAAGGCCCAAAGAGGCTGCTGAAAAACAATAACAAGGGACACACCCAATGGATCAGATCGGCAACTACGTGCTCTACCTCATCATGCTCTGCGCCGTACTCGGCGCCTTCGCCGCTATCTACGACAGTGAGCGCGGGCTGGGCAAAGAATTCATGGAAGGCATCCATGCCACCGGCTATATCTTCGTGCCGGCTGCCGGGATCATGGCTTCCATCCCCTACCTGACGGTGGTCATCGAGACCGTCTTCGGTCCGTTCTTCAACTCCCTGGGGGCCGACCCGGCCCTGGCGGCAACCATGATCATCGCCTCGGACATGGGCGGCTATCAACTGGCCTCGGCCCTGGCCGCCAGCAAGGAAGCGCTGGTGATGGCGCTGATCACCGGCTTCATGGGCGGTGCCACCATCGTCTTCTCGATTCCCATGGGCCTGGCGATGCTCGACAAGCGCGACCACAAGTACATGGCCCTGGGGATCATGTCCGGCATCCTGACCATCCCGGTAGGCGTGATGATCGCCAGCCTGATCCTGGCCTTCAGCAACCCGCTGGTGCGTGAACTGGTGACCACCAACGGTGAAGCCAGCTATCAACTGGCCCTGGGCCTGGGGAGCATCTTCGCCAATCTGCTGCCGATCCTGATCTTCGTCGTGGCCCTGGCCCTGGGCCTGCGGTTTTTGCCCGACATGATGATCAAGGGTTTCATCATCTTCGGCCGGGCCATGGACGCGGCGATCAAGCTGGTGCTGGTGTTCTCCATCGTCGAATACTTCACCGGGGTCTTCTCCGTGGTGTTCGGCAGCTGGGGTTTCCACCCGATCATCGCCGATGCCCAGGACCAGACCCGCGCCCTGGAAACCGCCGGCTACATCGGCATCATGCTGGCCGGGGCCTTCCCCATGGTCTATCTGCTGCGCAAATACCTGGGCAAACCGCTGGAAAACCTCGGCGGCAAGATCGGCCTAAGTGCCGTGGGCAGCGCCGGCATGCTGGCAACCATCGCCAACATCCTCGCCATGTTCCGCCTGGTGCGCTTCATGCCGCCCAAGGACAAAGTGATCAACATCGCTTTCGGCGTGTGCGCAGCCTTCCTGCTGGGGGACCACCTGTCCTTCACCGCCAACTTCCAGCCGACCATCATCCTGCCGGTCCTGATCGGCAAGATCAGCGCCGGCTTTGTCGCGGTGGGCCTGGCCTACTGGCTGTCGGTGCCCAAGGCCCTGCAACTGGAAGCCGAGGACCGGGCGGCGGGGATCATCGCCGAAGGCGAGTACCTGGGCGGCAAGGCAGTAGAAACCCCAGAACCGGCGGGCCAGAAGGCCACGGCCTGATTCCGGCGCGGCGAGGATCGCCTGCATGCAAGCCACCATTGGTGGCGCACCGGTACTGCTGCTGGGGCTGGACTTCGGGTCCACCACCAGCAGCGTGCTGATCGCCCAAGCCAGCCTCAGCAGCCACTGCGTTACCGGACGCATGGCCCTCAACGAACCCCGAGTGCTGTTTCGCGGCGACCCGGTGTTCACGCCGTTCAAGGACAAGGTCATCGATGAAGCCGCGATCCAGGGTTTGATCGAAACCTGGCTTGAACAGGCCGGGGTACGCCCGGAGCAGCTGTTTTCCGGTGGGGTGATCATCACCGGCCTGGCGGCCCGGCGGCACAACGCCCAGGCCCTGGCGCAACTGGTGGGGCAACTGATCGGCAACGCATTGGTCACCCGCGCCGATGACGGTGGCCTGGAGTCCTGGCTGGCGTTCATGGGCAGTTGCTCGGCCCTCAGCCGTTTTCACCGCGAGCAACCAATGCTCAACCTGGATATTGGCGGCGGCACCACTAACGCGGCCTTGGGCCTGGACGGCAATGTGCTGGCCAGCGGCTGCCACTTCATCGGTGCCCGGCACCTGCAGTTTGAGCCGGGCAGCTACAGCCTCAGAGGTGTTTCAGAGTTCGGGCGGGCACTGCTCGATCACCTGGGTATCGACAAAATGCCCGGGCAGCGCCTCGATACCCCGGAACTGGACGCCGTGCTCAGTTGGTACATCGATGCCCTGGTGGCGATCGTCGAGGGCGATCGGGCGTTCTTTGCCGACCAACTCGGCCAGTTGACCGAGCAACTTCCGTTGATCCTCCCGCCCCACGCAGCGCCCCTGGCCCTGACCTTTTCCGGGGGCGTTGGCGAGCTGCTCTATCGGCACCTGCAAGGGGAGTCTTTGCCCGGCACCACCTATTACGGCGACCTGGGCATCGACCTCGCCCTGGCGATCTCTCGTCACCCGCGATTGGTGCGGGATGCCACCCGGCTGGTGCCGGAAAACCGCGGCCGGGCCACGGTCTACGGCCTGACCCTGCATAACACCGAAATCTCCGGCAGTACGCTGTTCTTGCCTCATCCCGAGGCGCTACCGCTCAAGGACCTGCCCATCGTCGCCCGCCTGTCCATTCGCGCCTCCCAGCAACAGCTGGAGAATGCCCTGGCCCTGGCCTTGAGCAGCCAAGACGGTGCCTGCCTGCAATTGCTCGACGGCGGGCAGGCCCCACGCCTGGAAGAAATCCGCCAACTGGGAGCCCGTTTGTCCCAGACCCTGGCCGAAGCCTCACCAGGCCGCCAATGGCCGCTGGTGCTGCTGCTGGAAAGCAACGTCGGCAAGGTCCTGGGCAACTACGCCACGGATTGGGGGCGCAGTTCTTGCAACCTGATCGTCATCGATGAAGTGCGCGAGCGTTCAGCGCATTTCATCAATCTGGGAAAACCCCACCAGCACATCGTGCCCGTCGCCTTCTACGGCGTGCACTGAGCCGATGCCGGCCAAGGAGAGTCTTGCCATGTCACTTACCCCACTGCCGCAGATCCGCCTACCTGCCACAACTGGCGAACGCCCCTACAGCACCCGGGTGCTGGACCGCGAGATCACGTTCGCCAGCCTCAAGGCGGTGCTCGGCGCCGCCGACATCAGCAAGGCCGGCGACCGCGTGGGGGGGCTTGCAGCCGTGGATGAAATCACCCGCGAGGGCGCGCGCAAGGTGCTCTCAGAACTGACCCTGGCCCACTATTTCGAGCACCCGCTGACTGACCGCCACGGCCAGATCGACAGCGTCATGCAGGTCAACTATGACATCGACCACGAGGTCTTCAGAGAGATCGCCGAACTGCCCCTGGGCGGCCTGAAAGATCGCCTGCTGCGCAGCCACGGCACTGAAATACGCCGCATCGGCACGGCGCTGACCGGGGTGATGGTGGCGGCCCTGGCCAAGCTGCTGGATGTGCATGAACTGATCCTGCTGTCGAAAAAGCTCAAGAGCGGCGCCGCAGCCAAGGCCCGGACCCTGGTAGGCCTGCCCGGAACCCTATCGTCGCGACTGCAGCCCAACCACCCCACCGACAACCTCAGCGGCATCACCCTGCTGGTCTACACCGGCCTGAGCATGGGCTCGGGCGACGCCTTGATCGGGCTCAACCCGGCCATCGACACCGTGGACAACATCAGCGCCACCCTGCGCCACCTGGACAAACTGCGCCGGGAAACCGGAGCGCCGACGCAGATCTGCGTGCTCTCCCACATCAAGACCCAACTGGCCTGCCTCGACCAGGGAGCGCCGGTGGAAATCATGTTCCAGAGCCTGGCGGGCACCGAACGCACCCTGACCGACGAATTCGACGTCACCGTGCAACTGCTGGACCTGGCCTGGCAGGCCATGGCCGAACGCGGTCCATTGCGGGACGTGGCGGAAAACTTCATGTACTTCGAGACCGGCCAGGGCAGCGAGCTGACCTATGGCAAGCACGAAGGCATCGACATGACCACCTGTGAAGCCCTGTGCTATGGGCTGGCGCGGCGCTACCGGCCGTACATGGTGAACAACGTCACCGGTTTCATCGGTCCGGAAACCCACCTCGACAACTTCGAGATGACCTATTCCTGCCTGCAGGACCAGTTCATGGGCAAGCTGCTGGGGTTGCCCATGGGCATGGCGCCCTGCTACACCCTGCACTCGCAAGTGACCCTCGAAGGCCAGCAGATGGCCACCGAGTTGCTGACTGCCGCCGGGGCCAACTTCTTCATGGACGTGTACCTGAGCACCGACCGCATGCTCGCCTACTTCGACACCAGCGCCCACGACAACCAGACCCTGCGCGAGGTCCACGACCTGGCCCCGGCCCCGGAGTACCTGCGCTGGGCGCTGGGCAAGGGAATTTTCCAGGAAGACGCCCACGGCAACGTGGAGCGCGGGCCGAACTGGGGCAACCCGCGGATCTTCTGCGAATCGGAGATCGACTTCCAGCGCCTGCTGGAGTCCACTCCGGCCACCTATGGCTTCGACAACGCCGGGCCGCGCCCGGCCAACAGCGTGTCGCGCACGGTACGGGCCAACCTGGCGGTGGCCCGGGAGGCGATCTACGTCGACCTGCGCCCCACCGAGATCGGCGCCATCCCCCTGCGCGAGCTGCGCACTGCTGCCCCGGACAAGCTGGCCCACCTGCAGGACCCGGAACTGGGGGCACGGCTCACCGAAGAAGTGCTGCGTCACCTGCAACCGGAATACAACGACGTGCAGATCGTGATCTCCGACGGCCTCAGCGCCGAGGCCATCCATCACAACATTCCCGAATTGCTACCGGTGCTGCTGGACGGCCTGCACAGCCGCGAACTGCGTATCGGCCAGCCGATCCTCGCGCCCTACGGCCGGGTCAAGCTGGCAGAGTCAGTGGGTGAGGCCCTGCAACCGCAATTGATCATCGTACTGATTGGCGAACGGCCCGGCGGCGATGCCCTGGCCTCACGGAGCATGTCCGCCTACCTGGGCTACCGCCTGCCGGACGACAAGGCGCGCCAGGCCGCCGCGCAGTTCAGCGGCAACCCACAGATCCGCTACGAATACACAGTGATCTCGAACATCTACAGCGGTGGCCTGCCACCGTTGGAAGGCGGCAGTGTGGTGGCGGAAAAGGCCTTTGCCATCCTTCACCACCGGGCCGCCGGCAATCGTCTGGAAAATCTGCTGAAGAAGGTGGCATCCTGATGATCCGCCAGCATTCGGCAACGCCCCTAAATCGTTGAAACGGAGACTGAGATGGCCCAATTTTCCCACAGCGTAGGTTCTCAGACCTATCGCTTCGACAGCCTCAAGGAAGTCATGGCCAAGGCCAGTCCGGCCCGTTCCGGAGACTTCCTGGCCGGGGTCGCCGCCCTCAACGACGGCGAGCGAGTCGCTGCGCAGATGACTCTGGCGGATATCCCCCTCAAGCACTTTCTCGAGGAAGTGCTGATCCCCTACGAGTCCGACGAAGTCACCCGGCTGATCATCGACAGCCATGACAAAAGTGCCTTCGCGACCGTCAGCCATCTCACGGTTGGCGGCTTTCGCGACTGGTTGCTCAGCGACGCGGCCGACGAGCAGAGCCTACGGGAGCTGGCCCCGGGCCTGACGCCGGAAATGGCCGCTGCGGTATCGAAGATCATGCGGGTGCAGGACTTGGTGCTGGTGGCGCAAAAGATCCGCGTGGTGACCCAGTTCCGCGGCACCATGGGCCTGCGCGGGCGGCTCTCCACCCGCCTGCAGCCCAACCATCCCACCGACGAACCGGCGGGCATCGCCGCGAGCATTCTCGACGGCCTGCTGTACGGCAACGGCGACGCCATGATCGGCATCAACCCGGCCACCGACAGCATCGCCTCGATCTGCGCCATGCTGGAAATGCTCGACGCCATTATCCAGCGCTACGAGATCCCGACCCAGGCCTGCGTGCTGACCCACGTCACCACCTCGATCGAGGCGATCAACCGTGGCGTGCCTCTGGACCTGGTGTTCCAGTCGATTGCCGGCACCGAAGCGGCCAACGCCAGCTTCGGCATCAACCTCAACGTGCTCAAGGAAGGTTACGAAGCGGGCCTGAGCCTGAACCGCGGCACCCTGGGCAACAACCTGATGTACTTCGAAACCGGCCAAGGCAGTGCCCTGTCGGCCAACGCGCACTTCGGCATCGACCAACAGACCTGTGAAACCCGCGCCTATGCGGTGGCTCGGCACTTCAAGCCTTTTCTGGTGAACACCGTGGTCGGCTTCATCGGCCCCGAGTATCTGTACAACGGCAAGCAGATCATCCGCGCCGGCCTGGAAGACCACTTCTGCGGCAAGCTGCTGGGCGTACCCATGGGCTGCGACATCTGCTACACCAACCACGCCGAGGCCGACCAGGACGACATGGATACCTTGCTGACCCTGCTGGGGGTGGCCGGGATCAACTTCATCATGGGCATCCCGGGTTCCGACGACATCATGCTCAACTACCAGACCACCTCCTTCCACGACGCGCTCTACGCTCGCCAGACCCTTGGCCTGAAACCTGCTCCCGAATTCGAGCAATGGCTGGCCAGGACCGGGATCTTCACCCAGGCCGACGGCAAGGTGCATTTCGGCAACAATCTGCCGCCGGCTTTCCGCCAGGCACTGGCACAGCTGGGATAAGGAGCAGGCTCATGCAAAAACACCCGACCGATTCGCAAAACCCCTGGCTGGAACTGCGCCGCCTGACCCCAGCGCGCATTGCCCTGGGCCGCACCGGCACCAGCCTGCCGACCGGCGCCCAACTGGACTTCCAGTACGCCCACGCCCAAGCCCGGGACGCCGTGCACCTGCCCTTCGACCATGCCGGACTTAGCACGCAATTGGCGGAACGCGGCCGTGACAGCCTGCTGCTGCACAGCGCCGCCAGCGATCGCCACAGCTACCTGCAACGCCCTGATCTGGGGCGCCGGCTCAGTGACACGTCGGCACAGGCTCTGCGTGACTACGCCAGCGCCCATCCCGGCGGCGTGGACCTGGCAGTGGTGGTGGCCGACGGCCTTTCGGCCCTGGCGGTGCATCGCCATACCTTGCCGTTTCTGGCGCGCATGGAAGAGCAGACCGCCGCTGAAGGCTGGTCGTTGTCGCCAGTAGTCCTGGTGGAGCAAGGCCGAGTAGCGGTGGCCGACGAGGTAGGCCAACTGCTGGGCGCAAAAATGACCGTGATCCTGATCGGCGAACGCCCTGGCCTCAGTTCCCCTGACAGCCTGGGGCTGTACTTCACCTACCAGCCCAAAGTCGGACTTACCGACGCCTATCGCAACTGCATCTCCAATGTGCGCCTGGAAGGTCTGAGCTACGGCATGGCCGCCCACCGCCTGCTGTACCTCATGCGCGAAGCCTGCCGCCGGCAATTATCGGGGGTGAACCTCAAGGACGAAGCACAAATCCAGACACTGGACAGCGACTCGCCTGCGGATATGAAGGGCAACTTCCTCCTGGGTCCACCTCAAACGTGATTTTGCGAGACGATTGCGCTTTTTCGCCGCTTTGGGCAGCATCGGAACACGGCTGCCCGAGTCATCCACCCCGCGCCGTCACATCCACTTGAAGTTGAGAGCCACCATGCGGATTACTCAAGCAACCCTCGAGCACCTGGATCTGTTGACCCCGCTATTCGTCAAATACCGCGAATTCTATGGCGCCCTGCCCTATCCGGACTCATCCCGGAGCTTTCTGGAAAAGCGTTTGCGCCGCAAGGAATCGGTGATTTACCTGGCCCTGGCCGATGATGACAACAACAAACTGCTGGGATTTTGCCAGCTGTACCCAAGCTTCTCTTCCCTGTCCCTCAAGCGCGTATGGATTCTCAACGACATCTATGTCGCCGAAGACGCTCGCCGCCAGTTGGTGGCCGACAACCTGATGCGCACCGCGAAGAAGATGGCCAAGGACACCAACGCCGTTCGTTTGCGAGTGTCCACTAGTAGCAACAACGAAGTGGCGCGAAAAACCTATGAGTCCATCGGTTTTCGCGAAGACACCGAGTTCAAGAACTACGTCTTGCCCCTCAGCGACGACTGACCCGACAGACCGCGGCCTCAGGGCCGCTTTGTCATTTCCGGCCTCTCTGTGACGGCCCTCTGTACCATCTATCGGCGATCTCTCAAGCCGAAATGCCCCGCTACAATCTGAACACGCATTTCACCTACCAGCCTTTATAATGCCGACCTTTTCGGATCGTAAGAGAAGCTACATATCCCTGTAGTCCCTTGCCCCGAGCCATCGCACAGGCCTGTCGAGCCAGGCTGTCACCACAGGTGCCCCAATGGATTTCAACCCGATCGACTTAATCCTTCATCTCGACGTTTATCTCGACATGTTGGTGAACAATTACGGGCCATGGATCTACGCCATCCTGTTTCTGGTGATTTTCTGTGAAACCGGCCTGGTGGTGACACCGTTTCTTCCCGGCGACTCCTTGCTGTTCATTGCCGGTGCGGTAGCGGCAGGTGGCGGCATGGATCCGGTGCTACTGGGCGGCTTGCTGATGCTGGCGGCGATCCTTGGCGACAGCACCAACTACGTGATTGGGCGAACGGCAGGAGAACGCCTGTTCAGCAACCCCAATTCGAAGATCTTCCGCCGCGACTACCTGGAAAAAACCCACGAATTCTATGAAAAGCACGGTGGCAAGACCGTGACCCTGGCGCGCTTCCTGCCAATCATCCGTACCTTCGCACCCTTCGTCGCCGGTGTGGCCCGAATGCCCTATCCGCGCTTCTTCACCTTCAGTGTGGTTGGCACCATCCTCTGGGTCGGCGGCCTGGTGACCCTGGGTTACTTCTTCGGTAACGTCCCCTTCATCAAGAAGAACCTCTCGCTGCTGGTGGTGGCCATCATCCTGCTGTCCCTGGTACCGATGATCATCGGCGTATTGCGCAGCCGCTTCGGTCGCAGCGCTGAAAAAGCCGAAAACCGCTAAACGGCATGTGGCCCCTCAGCAATTGGCGCCGCAAGCGCCGGCTGGCCAAGCATCCGGTCAGCGATGAAACCTGGCAGCGGGTGCGCCAGCACCTGCCCTTCCTCGACGGCATCAGCGCTGCCGAGGACCAGTGGCTGCGGGAAGCCAGCGTGCTGTTTCTCGATGACAAGCACCTCACCGCCTTGCCCGGGGTCGAACTGCATCAGGAACAACGCCTGCTGCTGGCGGCCCAGGCGCAATTGCCACTGCTGCACCTGGGAGACCTGAACTGGTATCAGGGCTTTCACGAAATCATCCTCTACCCCGACGACTTCCTCAGCCCCCAGCGCCATCGCGATGCCAGTGGTATCGAGCACGAATGGGATGGCGAGCACAGCGGCGAAGCCTGGCAACAAGGCCCGATCATCCTCGCCTGGCCTGGAGTCCTGGCCAGCGGCGGCTGGGAAGCCTACAACCTGGTGATCCACGAACTGGCCCACAAACTGGACATGCTCAACGGCGACGCTAATGGCCTGCCGCCATTACACAGTGACATGCGCGTCAGCGACTGGGCCCAGGTAATGCAGAGCGCCTACGACGACCTCAATCGTCAGCTCGACCATGACCCGGATGCAGAAACCGCCATAGATCCCTACGCAGCAGAAAACCCGGCCGAATTCTTCGCCGTCACCAGCGAATACTTCTTCAGCGCCCCGGATTTGCTGGTAGCGGCTTATCCGAAAGTCTATGCACAGCTGCGGCTGTTTTATCGGCAGAATCCATTGGCCCGATTGCAGCAACTTCAAACTGAAGATCCGGTCTATCAAACGCACCACTAATGTCCTGTCGCGCGATTACGTTGTTCTTCTGAAGGTGGGTTACACGACAACTACCCGCCTGCCGACCGATGGCAAAACCGCCGGTCGCGCAGCCAGGCCGAACACGCCTGCAAGACAGTACAACCAAGGTCCTACGACCCTTGGCACGTAGCATCGGTAGCGGAGTGTGTCTATAATCGCCGCCACTTTTTGGTCAATCCGGCCAAGTCATTTGGTCAACTAACGGGGGCAACGCCCAATGAGCTACAGCAAGATTCCGGCGGGCAAAGACCTGCCGAACGACATCTACGTCGCTATCGAAATCCCGGCCAACCACGCGCCGATCAAGTACGAAATCGACAAAGACAGCGATTGCCTGTTCGTTGACCGTTTCATGGCCACCCCAATGTTCTACCCGGCCAACTACGGCTTCATCCCCAACACCCTGGCTGACGACGGCGACCCCCTCGACGTGCTGGTCGTGACCCCTTACCCAGTGACTCCAGGCTCGGTAATCCGCGCCCGTCCAGTGGGTATCCTGAACATGACCGACGACGGCGGCGGCGATGCCAAAGTGATCGCGGTACCACACGACAAGCTGTCCCAGCTGTACGTCGACGTGAAGGAATACACCGACCTGCCGCCACTGCTGCTGGAACAGATCAAGCACTTCTTCGAGAACTACAAAGACCTCGAAAAAGGCAAGTGGGTGAAGATCGACGGTTGGGGCAATGCCGATGCAGCCCGCGCCGAGATCCTGAAGTCGGTTGCCGCCTATAAAGGCTAAGCAGCAGCGGTAAGCTTCGAGCAACAAGCTTCAAGAAAAAGCCCCGAGTGATCGGGGCTTTTTTGTTCCTGCAGCTTTCACCCTTTACCGTAGGAGCCGGCTTGCCAGCGAACCTCACGCATCCAGCAACAAATTCCCCGCACTTTCTGCCGCTTAAAAGCCTCTGGATCGCGCTTCGCACTGGGAATTCCCGACAAAAATGCGTATGCTGCGCCCCACATTTGCGCATCGACCCTCCCTGCGGTCAGATCGCCCGACGAAGCGGATGATTTTCTCGCCCAGTCCCACAGCCAGCCGCAAGAGCTGGGTGTACGTTTTGAAGGCTGGTGCGGTTTACCAAAAATGAACCAAGCCAGTCCCCGAGAAGCCGGCCACAAGCCGGCTTTTTAATTGCTAGAAATAATCCTACCCGCTTTTAAAACCGCCCTGATAGCCTATGCACAACAAGGCCTAGCCCTCTCAATGAGAGGGTCGAAATAGCAACGAACACCACTCAGAAATTAAAGTTCTCTTCAAATACGTCAAACATACAGCTTGTCTAAAAAGGATTATTTATGAAGGTCACCGTATTCGGTACAGGCTATGTTGGACTGGTCCAAGGAGCAGTGCTATCTGAGGTGGGACATCATGTGGTGTGCGTCGATATTGACCGGCAACGAATTGATAGCCTGAAAAAAGGGCAGATACCGATCTACGAGCCCGGGTTAGAGGCTCTTGTCATCGATAACTACAAGTCTGGCCGTCTGCAATTTACAACCAATGCAACTGAAGGCGTTGAGCATGGTGAGGTCCTGTTCATCGCCGTGGGAACACCTCCCGATGAAGATGGCTCGGCGGACCTGAAGTACGTTTTGTCTGTTGCTGAAACTATCGCGACGACCATGCAAGACGCCAAAATCATTATCGATAAATCCACCGTACCGGTGGGTACTGCCGATAAAGTCAGTGCTCGGATGAACGAAACCCTGGCAGCCAGAGGTAGAGCAGACCTGACCTTCGACGTCGTGTCCAATCCTGAATTCCTAAAGGAAGGCTCTGCTGTCGCAGATTGCATGCGACCTGATCGGATAGTGATAGGAACCTCCAGCATGCACGCTGAAGGTGTCATGCGCGAACTCTATGCACCGTTCAACCGTAATCATGAAAAGATGATCGTAATGGACGTCCGTAGCGCTGAGCTCACCAAATATGCCGCCAACTGCATGCTCGCCACAAAAATCAGCTTCATGAATGAAATGGCCAACCTCGCAGAAAAGCTGGGAGCTGATATCGAGATGGTTCGCCAGGGAATCGGTTCCGACCCACGCATCGGCTATCAGTTTATTTACCCAGGAGTCGGCTACGGAGGCTCCTGCTTCCCAAAAGATGTTCAGGCACTGGTACGCACCGCGGACTCAATCAACTTTGACGCCCGAGTTCTTAAAGCCGTCGAGCATCGTAACAACGAACAAAAAACAGTTCTCTTTGAGAAAATATCCAAACACTTTAATGGTGAACTGAAAGGCAAGGTTTTTGCACTTTGGGGGCTCAGCTTCAAGCCAAATACTGATGACATGCGCGATGCACCTAGTAGAGTGCTGATGGAAGCCCTTTGGACGGCGGGCGCTAATGTCCAAGCATTCGATCCTGAGGCCATGAACGAAGCCCGGCGTCTCTATCCCAACAACGCTAGCCTGCGCCTTTACTCAAATAAAGAAGACACTCTGAAAAGAGCTGATGCATTAGTCATTATTACAGAGTGGCAAGAGTTCAAAGCACCAGACTTTGATCAGATAGCAATTAGCCTTAATCAACCCGTTATTTTCGATGGTCGAAATTTGTTTGATACTGATCGTATGAAAAGCAAAAAAATCACATACTATTCGATCGGTCGCTAGCGCCTAGCCCTTGGCAACTCAGGCAGGTTGATCATTGACAGCCACACTCAGCTACCGGGCAAACTTAGGGAAGGCATAATGTATAATATATTCACTGAATACAAACATGAGTCAGACTGATCACCCTGTATGGCTACGCCTCCTTCCGCTGGCGCTACGCAAGCGACTGGCTGGGAGAGTCAACATACTGTCAATCATTCACAATAGTGGCTGGCTGCTTCTAGATAAGTTCACCCGAATGTTTTTAGGGTTGCTAGTTGGGGCTTGGGTTGCACGCTATCTCGGGCCTAGCGAGTATGGGGAGCTAGCATATGTAATTGCCTACATTGCTTTCTTTCAGGCTGTAGCAACCTTGGGATTGGACGGCATTGTAATTCGCGAAATATCACGCGATAAAGAAATTTCAAAAGAGGTCCTCGGAACCAGTTTTACCCTGAGAATGTACGCCGGCATAGCCTGCTGGCTAGTTGCAGTGGGTAGCTTGGTGATTATAGACGGATGGAACAGCCCTACTGTTCTAATAGCAGCACTTGCGGGCGGGACATTAATTTTTCAAGCGGCCGACACAATAGACCTATGGTTTCAAAGCCAAGGACAAAATCGGCGCACGGTAATAGCAAAGTTAATAGCGTATCTAGCCTCCAACATACTAAAAGTTGTTCTGATCCTGCTCAAGGCACCATTAGTTGCTTTTGCGCTAGCCATATCTCTGGATATCGCCATTTCAGCTGCCGGACTCTTTTTTGCCTACAAAAAATTTCCCTGTGACGGCCATTGGTGCACGGTAAAGAGCAAGGCACTGGAACTTCTTAGAGAATGCTGGCCTTTTATTCTCAGTGGTTTAGCAGTCATTATCTACATGAGAATAGACCAAGTCATGATAAAAGAGATTCTAGGAGCGAAATCCCTAGGTATCTACTCCGCAATTTTGCCTATCGCAATGGCACCAAACTTCATCCCCACTATCATGTCCGTCGTGCTAATGCCAATCATTAGCAGACTATATAATGAAGACAGAAAAAAATACCACTCCCTGCTGATTTTTATATTTAGAGTTAACTTTTACGCAGCATTATTTATTGCTCTGTGTGTAGCAGCGCTCTCCGACCTCATTGTCTCGATCTTGTTCGGACCTGATTTCATGGAGTCCTCCACGGTACTCAGAATCTATATTTTCTCAAACTGTTTTACATGGTTAGGGATTGCACACAGCTTATGGCTGGTCAATGAAAAACGCGGCATGGTTAGACTGTATGGAACAGTGCTAGGCGCTCTTTCCTGCGTGATTTTAAACTTTCTCCTGATCCCTCTATACGGATTGAAAGGCGCGGCCTTCGTAGCTATCATCGCCCAGTTCATATCAGCGGTCGGGGTGAATTTGTTTTTTGCAAAAGAGTCCTTTATTCTGCAAGCAAAAGGCATTTTATTTCTTAAGAGAGAACTATAAGTGAGCATTAAAAACTACTTGAGACCGGCAGTTGAGGCAATACTGAAAAAGGCCGGGCTACTCTATATTTTCAGATTGAGAAGAGATGCAATTAAAGCTTACGGCTGGGAGCGTAGTGCAACGGCCTATGCGTCCATAGACGCAGAGTCCAACCCGATACCCTGGATCACCTACCCGGCGATAGATTTCTTGGCTTCCCGGGTAAATCGAAACATGAAAGTATTCGAATACGGCAGCGGTAACAGTACCCTTTGGTGGGCAAAGCGTGTAGGAATGGTCAGCTCTGTAGAACATGACTTCAGCTGGCATGAAAAGGTTAAGGCAGAACTCCCAGAAAATGCCAATCTCAAATACATCGAACTTTCATACGATGGTGACTACTGCCGGGCGCTGGCGTGCGGGCAAGATTGGAATATCATTGTCGTCGATGGACGAGATCGTGTTAACTGCCTGAAACAGAGCATCGAAAAAATAGCCAATGATGGCGTAATACTTCTCGACAACTCGGACAGGGACGAATACAAAGAAGGCATCGACTTTCTACTGAACCACGGATATCGCAAGTTAGAGTTCAGAGGGCTGGCCCCTATTGTTACTTACATTTCAGAAACCTCAATTTTTTACAAACCAGATAACTGCCTGGGTTTGTAAATTGAATTCTAGGCTGACGACAATCGAAAGCAATCCTGATTATTGTCTGTCCTTCATATGAACATGTGTGTCCGTCGCTCAGTTTGGAGAGATCACTTTGTACGCGCCAGTTGTTATTTTTGTATATGACCGCCTTGACCACTTGAGGCAGACCATAAACGCTTTGAAACTGAATATACTGGCGCGTGAAACCGATATTTTTATTTATTCAGACGCAGCAAAAACGCCAGAAAATGAAAAAGCCATTTCAGAGGTTCGATCTTATCTCTCCTCAATCTCCGGTTTCCATTCGGTTTCCATCATCCACCGCGAATCAAATTTTGGACTCGCCAAATCCATAATAAGTGGAATTACTGAAACACTGGAGAGTCATGATCGGATTATCGTAATGGAAGATGACCTGGTGACCAGCCCATACTTCTTGAGTTATATGAATGACGGACTCGATATGTATCAAGACCACCCGGAGGTCGCCAGCATACATGGCTATATATATCCTATCGAACACCACGGCCTACCTGACTATTTTTTTCTGAAAGGTGCGGACTGTTGGGGCTGGGCGACCTGGAGAAGAGCCTGGCAACATTTTGTGGCTGATGGCCGCTCACTGCTTGAGCAAATCCAAAAGGCCCCTGACAGGGACGACTTTGACTTCTCCGGCGGTTATAAATATACAAAAATGTTGCAAGATCAAGTAGCAGGCCGAAACAACTCATGGGCAATTCGCTGGTACGCCTCAGCCTTTTTGCGCGGGATGGTTACTCTTTATCCGTCTCGTTCCTTTGTCCATAATATTGGAAATGATGGATCAGGTACTCACTCGGAAATCACCGATCATTTTGACTCCAATATTTCTACGACCTACCCGAAGTTGTCATTGATCAAGACTGAGGATCACGCCTCAGCCCGGGCCCGTATCATCAAGTATTTCAACTCGACCAAGCCCAACTTGATCCGTCGGGTCATTCGCGCCATCAAGCGGAGGCTGTCATGAAGAGAATTATAAAACAACTAATACCCCCCATTTTTCTCAATCTCTATAGAGTCATCAACGGTGCACGCTTTGGCTTCAGAGGAGACTATTCCTCATGGCAGGAAGCTGAAAACGAGTGCCACAACGGCTATGCTGCAGAACCCATTTTTGCCAACGTCAAACAGGCAGCACTCAAGGTGAAAGCCGGTGAGTTTTTCTGCGAACGCGATTCCGTGCTTTTTGAGGCCCCCCAGTATTCGTGGGAGTCATTGGCTTGCCTGATGCACGTCGCCGCTCGCTCCTCAGGCCGGTTGAATGTACTCGACTTTGGAGGAAGCCTAGGTAGCAGCTATTTTAACAATCGACGCTTTCTTTCAGGCCTGAGAGTAAACTGGTCGATTGTCGAACAGGAGCATTTTGTAAGCTTTGGCTCAGAGCAGCTCGAGGACCAGGTACTGCACTTTCACAAGACCGTCGATGACAGCGTCGCAGACAATCAACCCGATGTGATATTACTGTCGAGCGTCCTCCACTACCTGCCCGAGCCATATGAGTGGCTTGACCGCCTTCTCGCCGTTGGAAGCCCATTCATTCTGATTGATCGCACTCCTGTAGGATGGGCTGGAAGGGATGTGATAAAAGTTCAGAAAGTTCACCCTTCAATATACACAGCCAGTTATGCCTGTCGCATACTCGACATGAAAAAACTGTTAAGCACTCTAGAAAAGCACAACTATAAAGTTTTGGAAAAATTCCAAACAAGCATTGATGGAGATATTAAAGACGGGAAATACATGGGTATATTTTCCGAACGATGCGCATAGCCAGGCAACAGCACACAATAATTCAAACAAATGAAACGCGCCACTGAATGGATGGCAGAAAAACAGGTACGACATGAGACCTTGGAGAAAACAAGATGTATAATTTCTGCACACTATTTGATTCGCGCTACATGTCGCGCGGCTTGGCCATGTATGAATCCTTGATAGCCAACTGCCCATCCTTCCATCTGTTCATATTTGCATTTGACAACACATCATTCGAGTATCTTTCCAACGCCAGACTGGCAAACACCACGATTATTTCACTCAAGGAATTTGAAACTGCAGAATTACTAATAATTAAACCCGGAAGAACCCCGGGTGAGTATTGCTGGACATGCACACCCTTCACCATATTGCATGTTCTCGAGAAGTTTCAGCTGGAAAACTGTACCTACCTAGATGCCGACCTATACTTTTATTCCGACCCATCGGCCCTGATAAAAGAACTACAGGATAACTCAATCCTGATTACTGAACATCGATATACGGACAGGTATAACCAGGAAGCAACCAGCGGAAAATACTGCGTTCAATTCATGACATTCAAGGCCACTGAAGCAGGCATGAAGGCCCTGCGCTGGTGGGCCGATGCATGTCAGGAATGGTGCTTCGACAGGTTTGAAGATGGGCGTTTTGGTGACCAGAAGTATTTGGACGACTGGACAGAGCGCTTCCAAGAGGTCCATGTACTCTCCAATCTTGGAGGCGGGGTGGCACCATGGAACGTGCAACAATATCAATTCTCTTCGACAGGGAAAGATACTACCGGCATAGAGATCTCGACACAGCAACCATTTACTCTGATCTTTTACCACTTTCATGGTTTGAAACTACTACAAGACAAAAAAATTGATTTGGGCACCTACATACTGCCTCGCAGAACCAAGGAATTCGTATACAAGCCTTACGTCAACCACCTGATGCGGATCGAGCAATCCATTCAGACAAACACCTCCAGCCCTGAAAAATTCTCCAGTATCACTGCAAAACCCAAAGGATTGAGAGCTTTTGCTCGAGAGTTGCGACGCAAAATAAACGGGTGTTACAATATTCATTTAATCAAGTGGTTTAGTAAATAATGGCTACGTTGATAGATCTTCCTACCTTTACTGATGCCCGAGGATCTCTATCCGTAATCGAGAAGCAGATGCCGTTTACGGTAAAACGCATCTACTACATCTACAATGTAGTGGGCCAGCGAGGCGGGCATTGCCATAAAATCACCAAACAGGCATTAATCTGCTTGGGCGGCAGTTGCAGCATTTTTGTAAATGATGGCCTCTCCGAAACAACCTACACGCTGAGCAATCCTGATCAGTGTTTGCTTTTAGATGCCAAAGACTGGCACACCATGCAAGACTTCTCAGCTTCAGCGACTTTACTAGTCTTAGCCTCTGAGCCTTATGACTCCTCAGATTATATTGACGAGAAATATCCATGATTGAATATGAGAACTTAGGCCGATTGAATACTCCGTTCTTTAAAGAGTTCGAAGTCGCATTCAAGCAAGTACTCGAAAGTGGATGGTATGTACTCGGAAAGAATGTAGCTAAATTTGAGTCTTCATTTGCTAAATATTTACAAGCCGATTACTGCACTGGGGTTGCGAACGGCCTTGACGCATTGGTATTGGCACTTGACGCACTACGTCTCAACGTTGGAGATGAAGTAATTGTTCCCGCTAACACCTACATTGCCAGCATCCTTGCGATAGTGCGTTTAGGTTTGAAGCCGGTGCTGGTTGAGCCTTGCATCCGATCCTACAATATTGATCCGGACAAAATTGCTGCCAGCATCACTCCGCGTACCAAAGCCATTCTAGTGGTGCACTTGTATGGTAAATCCTGCGATATGGATCCCATACTCGATATCTGTTCAAAGCATGACCTGCGTCTGGTGGAAGATTGTGCCCAATCCCATGGAGCAACCTACAAAGGCAAGATGACCGGAACCTTCGGTGATTTCGGCTGTTTCAGCTTTTACCCGACCAAGAACCTTGGCGCTCTAGGGGATGCGGGAGCGGTTATCAGCTCCAACCAGGCTCTGGATAATACAATCAGAAAACTACGTAACTATGGCTCAGTACAAAAATATCACAACGAATTGGCGGGCTATAACTCTAGGCTTGACGAAGTACAGGCTGCGTTTCTGAATATCAAACTCCAATCCCTGGACGCGATCAACACGCATAAGAAAGCACTGGCACAGATATACTTCTCCCTGTTGGACGATGCTTTCATAAAGCCTATTCGTTCTGCCGGGTACGAAGATGTTTTCCATATTTTCAATATCCGACACGCTCAACGTGATCAGCTCAAAGCTTATCTTTTTGAAAACGGTGTTGGCACTGAGATCCACTACCCAATTCCACCAGTTGATCAAGTAGCGATGAAGGGCATAATTCACGGCAACTTCCCTATCTCAGAAGAGATACACAAGACCACTTTGAGCTTGCCTATCTCGTTCTTCCATACAGTAGAAGACATTCGTTTTGTCTGCGAAGTGGCAAATCGTTTTGTTGCTGAGAACCGATGAGATAGCTCAGTCCTCCAAGCTATTGACCTGTCATGCGGAGCCCTCTATGTGATCGGGATCGCCTACGTGCCCCTAGCGATGGTCAAGGAACGGACTGAGCTGAGCTTCAAGTCGACCGCCATGGGATGTTTGCGCAAGCAGGACGTACTCGGCCGTATCGGCGGCGAAGAATTCTCCTGCCTCTTGGTAGCTACCGATGAGGCCGATGCGGTTCAGATGGCAGAGCGTATTCGCCAGGGGTTCTCCGAGTTGACCATGCTGATGAGTCCGGGCGGCTCAGTGCAAGCATCGGCGTAGTGACCACCTGAGAGTTGGGCTACAGTCTGCCGCGTTTGCTGTCAGAAGCGGATGCGACGCTCTACAGCGTCAAAAGCGCAGGGCGAAACAAGGTACAAGCGCCTCAGAGAAAACCCTTCAGCTTCAGCCCGATTAAATTGATAAGGACTTCGAAGCCGCTCTATTCAGTCACTTGAACACTCACGCTTACACTGCCAGGACAGAACACTGCGCGGCCTATACGCGCCAGGCGATCGAGGCCGGCGGCGGTGGTGTGATTCTGCACAGGAAGCACTCGGCCAAGGACTTCGGCTCATCCCTGACCTCCGCCGGATTTGTCGAGCAGCCCGCCGGCCAGGCCCCTCAGGCTGGCGACGTGGTGATCATCCAGCCGATTCCCGGCCATCCCCACGGGCATATGGCGATGTTCAACGGCACACTTTGGGTGTCAGACTTCAAGCAGTTGCATGGTTTCTACCCGGGGCACTCCTACCGGGTGAAGAAGCCCGACTACAAAATCTATCGCCATCCATAAGGGGTCCCCCATGAGAATGCTTTTCTGCTCGTTGCTGGCAGCCGTCGCGTTGCATCAATCAGTCGCCCTGGCCGACTGCGCCAGTTCGCCGAAACCCGCTACCCAGGCGTTTTACAGCTGGTACCTGCAGACCTTCAGCGAAGACAAGGATCCGCTGACTGACAACCTGCCGCAGATGAAGCAGTACGTCTCGGAATCGCTGATTGCCAAGATCAAAACGCAGATGGCCAGTCCCGATGGCCTGGAAGAGGATTACTTCATCAAGGCCCAGGACTACATGGAGGAGTGGCTGACCCAGATCAAGGTCAGCGATCCGCAAGTTCAGGGTTCTACTGCCAAGGAGCAAGTGACTCTGGGCAATACCCCGGACACCACGCAAGTTGTCGATGTGCGGATGATCAAGGACAAGGGCTGCTGGAAGATCGACCAGGTGACTTCCACTGCGGATCAGAGCGACTGATCCGCTGTCCTGCCCTAGCACAACGCTGAAGCGGACTGGCGTGCAGGTCGTCGAATCGAGCGACCTGCCATGCTAAGCTGCGCGCCGTTTCGGGCAAGGGTCCGGGGCATCCTTCACTGGAAAAGGACTCTCAGTCATGTCGTTGCCGGCCGCAGTACGCCTGCCCCTAGCCTTTCTCTCCCTGTGCACGGCCTTCCTCGGCAGCACCTGCGTCCATGCCGACGAACAGCAGGACATCGCCAAGGGCCGTTGGCAGGGCATGGCCGCCATGGCCAATCTGTACCTGGACGACGCCACACCCGAGGACTTCATCGAAGCCGGGGACAATGAAAAGAGCCAGCACGACAACTATGCCGGCGCCCTCACCTACTACCTGACTGCCGCCCGCCTGGACCCGAAGAACGCCTTTGCCTCCTACCAGGCTGCCGGCAGCCTGGCAGCTATGGACAAAAACAAACGGGCGGCCGAGTACCTTGATCAAGCCCGCGAACGTGGTTTCTGGCAACTGGTGCTGCTCAAGGAAGATGACGAACTGGAATCCCTGCATCAGGCCCCTGCCTACAAGAAGCTGCTACAAGCCGCCGAGAAGAACTACCCGGCCATGGCCAAGGATGCGGGCCTGGCGGCCTTCAGCATTCCTCAGGGCAAGGCGCCGGCCGAGGGCTGGCCGGTAGTGGTCTGGCTATCGGGGTTCGGCACCGAAGGCAGCGACGGCATTGATATGCGTGCCGACCTGCTGGGAGATAAAGCCGTGCTGGTTGGTATCAACGGCACCCTCAAGCGCGACGAGCACCGCTTCATGTGGCAGCAGGACTCGGTGGCCAGCACCGAAGCCGCTGTCAGCGCGGCACTGAAAAAACTCGAGAAACAAACCCGTATTGATCGCTCGCGCATCGCTTTGATGGGTTTCTCACAAGGCGCCGAGCACGCCGCTCACTTGATTGCCGACTACCCGCAGCAGTACAGCGGCGCGTTGCTGCTGTCACCCGGCGGCTACCGGATTCCGTTCGGCGAAAACAAGGCCCGGGACAAACGCATTGTCATCGTCCACGGCGCCCAGGAACATGAGAGCAACCAGAAACTGACCGCCACCACGCAGCAGGCCCTGGAATCCGGCAATCAGCTACAGAGCCATGAACACAGCGAAGGCCACACCTTCCAGGCCGACTGGCGCAAGGTGTATCCGGACTACCTGAAGCTTGCCCTGAACCTCTAACCCCGATCAGCAGCGCCTGAGCTTTTCCCAGAAGACCCGGCGCTACGCCTGCTGCCGCCTATTGCTTGGCCGGCACTATAGGCCCCGGGGCCTTTACCTGAGTCATCAGGTCATCGTCCCACTGTCCCTCGACCTTGACCTGAGCCAGGGCTCCCAACTCCATCGCCTCGATCAGGTTGTGGTTGAGGTACACATAAGTGCCCGGCTGTTTGAAGGTATAGAGCGCCGCCAACGCCGAGCCGCCGGGAATGAACCAGGTTTCAAGGTTGCGCTGCGGGGCGTTGGCGAACTTGCCGGTGGTCCAGACCCAGTCGCCGTGGCCGCCGATCAGGTGCGGACGGCTGTCGCGATTGGCCTGGGAGTGAATGAACAGCACGCTTTCACCGACCTTGGCGGTCAGCGCGTTGGCCCCGGTCAGGGCGCCAACCCGCCCGTTGAACACCACATGGCTCGGTGTCAGCGTACGCATCACCTCGCGGGTGTCCTGGTAGCTGGAGGCCAGATCCGGGTAGGACTTGTAGTGCCCGTCCTTGTCCTTGGGAATGTACAGGTCGAACTCGCCGATGGTGTAGGCGCGGTCATAGTGCAAGGGCTTGCCGGCAGGGTCTTTCAAGCCTTCGCGCGGCAGCACCATCAAGGTCCCG
Organism: Pseudomonas sp. Fl5BN2; assembly: GCF_009908205.1. NCBI lineage: Bacteria > Pseudomonadati > Pseudomonadota > Gammaproteobacteria > Pseudomonadales > Pseudomonadaceae > Pseudomonas > Pseudomonas sp. Fl5BN2. The sequence goes on from NZ_JAAARL010000008.1 coordinate 175,355, forward strand.
CTCATGCCCGAGACCACATGCCAGGGCACCATGCCCGGCGGCGCGCAGTGGTAGACGAAGGTTCCGCTGCGGTCGGCCTTGAAGCGCAGCACCACTTCCTGCCCCGGCAGTACCTGGGTCAGGGCCGCCCCGCCCAGGGCCCCGGTGGCCGCATGAAAGTCGATGTTATGGGGCATGCTGTTGCTGGCCGGATTGCTCAAGGTCAGCTCGACGTAGTCGCCCTCGTGCACCACCAGAGTAGGGCCGGGCATGGAGCCGTTGAAGGTCATGGCCTGCAAGGTGGTGCCCTGGTCATCCACCACCATCTTTTTCTCTTCCACATTCATGCGGAACTGCACGACCTTCGGTGGCCCGTTGACGGCCTGCTCATGGACATGCACCTGGGGCGGCGCCACCAGGTCAATCTTGACCCTCTGCAAGCCATCGGCCCCGGCGGCCAACACCAGGCTGGAGGCACAGCTGCCGGCCACCACACAGCACTTCAACCACGCTTGAAACGTACCCATGCTCTGCATTTCCCTGCCAATGAATGGTGATTCATTGCAAGGCAAATACCGGGCAATCGTATTGTCTCAGGGCAATAAACGAATGCCCGAACCGCCGGATAGGTTGAGCTCGATCATGGATAGCTGAAACTACGCACCAGGGTCAGTTCCCCGGGGGCACGCATCGGCACGATGAACGACTCGCTCTTTTCATTCACCGTGCCTTCCTCGGTGATTACCGTGACTTGGGCGGTGGTCAGCGGCTGTACGGCATTTTCCTGGCCGCCGTCTTCGTCATCATCGCTGCGCAATCCACCACCGTAGTAGTTCACATAAACCAGGTACTGCCCCTTGAGCGGCGCCGGCATGGAGAAGATTTCCGGGCCATAGCCGGTGGTCACGTCCACATCAAGGGCCGCGCCGTTGTGAGCCACACGGTCGCCATACCAGATGTGCGCGCCGTCGGGAGTCACCAGGTGCAGGTCGAGGTCGGTGTTGTCACTGTCCCAGGACAGCAGCACCCGCAGTTTCGGCGGGGTGACGCCACCACCGGCATTGAGGAACTGCACGCGTTTGCGCTGCTGGCCATCGGGGCTGCGTACCTCAACGCTGTTGCTGCCGTTGGGGAAGGAATAAGGCCGGTCGAAGCCGCCCTGATCATCGAACTTGAGCGGCATGCTGACGCCGTTGACGATCAGCTTGCCTGGCTGGTTGGCGACCTTGGGCGCGCCTTTGATCTGACCGCGAATACGCGCGGTATCGGCCTGGCCCTGGGGAGTGTTCACCGAGGAAGCCGGGTAGTTGACGGTCTGGCGGTATTGCTCTCCGTCATCGGCGCGGGTACGCCAGCCGCCTTTTGGCGTATCAAGCTGGATGCCGCTGTCGGCCATGGCCATAGGCAGGCTGAATATTCCGCAAAGGAACAGGAGGACCGGGGGAGCAGGAAGTTTCATGGCCTATTCCAACAAAAGGTGACGGGCGAGCCCTTCAATATAGGTTTCATCCTGGCCGTTGGGATGGGCTTCAAAGGCCAGGTGCAAGTATTCGTGGGTCAGGTCGAGGCGGTCCTGCAGCGACAGCACACCGCGCACGTAGATGCGCTGCCGCTCGCGGTCGACGTAAGGGCGACCGAAGCCCAGGCGGCAGACGGCAAACTGGCTGACTTCGTTGTAGCCAACCTCCTGTTCCAGGGGCTGACGCCAGCGTCGCCGCTGGCTCAGCAACCAGTCCTGGGCAGCGGGCAAGGGTTCACAGGAGGCCACCGGGTTGTCCCAGCGGCTGAGGCTGGCCCTGGGGTAGGCATGCAGCAGGATGGCGTCGTAGCGCTGGCCGGATCTAGCCTGCTCCACGGCCTGCTGCCAGGACAGTTTGTCTGGCGCTCGCAGGTCCGAGTGATAAGTAACCTGCGTACCGGCCAGGACCAGGTCGTCGGTCCAGGCTGCAATGGCCCGGGCTTCGGCAGTGGCCGGACGTGGCGCGACCCGTTGCCGGCTGCTGCTGTCGTCGATGCTCAGGCATTCGCCGCTGCGGCCGGCGTTCTGCAGCAGGTAGGTGCGGATCGCCACGGCCAGGGCCTTGGCTGCTTCCGGCGGTTCACTTGACGCTTCCCGCTGCAGCACCCGGGCCACATATTCCTCACGATCCAGGCGCGCCACCAATCGCTGGGCAGAAACGTCACGTTGCAGGAACAACTCGCCAGTGCTGTGGATATCCAGCTGATTGCCATTGGTGAACTCCACCCGGTAATCCCCCTGCAGGGCACCCGGCTTGGCGAGCTGACCGCTCTGGCTGACACTTTTCAACGGGTAGCGTGAAAACAGGCTGACTTCCACGCAACGCTGCTTATCCACAGGCATGCTGTCCGGCAGTACCTGGTTCAGGGCTGAAGCGTAGTCCTTCAAGACTCGCTGGCTGGTGCCTCGACCACCGACCCACAAGGGCGTGCCGTCCACCAACCAGCCGGCAAAACCGCCCTGGCGCGACTGCGGGTCCTGATCCGCCAGCCAACTCCAGGTCTTGACCCGCAGACGTGCGCCCAAGGCGCCGACCACAGCACCGTCGCCGGCCTTGAGCAGTACATCCAGCAATACCCGACGCGCCGTGTCCCGAGCCGGCAACAGCGCCAGCACCTGCAACAGCTCCGCCACCGGAACCCGTGTCTGCGGTTGCAGTTGATTCAGGTCCTGCAACCAGTCCGGGGCGTTGTGCGCTTGCCAGTACTGGCGCCATTGAGCCGCGGACAGCTGCAGGCGCTGGGGCTCGAAGTACAAACCACAGGAACGCACCAGCGCCTGGTCCCGGGCGATGCTGCCACCCACCGTGCAGCAATAGACTTCTTCCTTGGATTTGCCCTGGCAGGCATAGACCGGCTCCTGGGCGCCAGTATCCACCAGCCAGGCATAGACGAAGAGTTTCCAGACACTGCCAAGCGGCGCCTGCAGGTCCTTCGGCAACGACTCGCGCGCCAGTACCTGGGTCTTGCTCAGGCTCACCAGCTCGCTGTCCGGGGCAGTCTTCCAGGCCAGGCGCAGGGGCTCTTCCTGGGCCGTTACCAGCCCAGGGAGCAAACACAGGTACAACCAGGCCCAACGCCGCGTCATGTTATTTGACCGTGACCTGACCCAAGGCCGGCGTACGCTCCTGAGCCTGACGCTCTGGTGCATACACCTGGTAGAAACGTGCGGGAGGCAGGTTGAACTGGCCTTTCTGGGAGAAGCGGATCAGGTGGCGCAGACGCACTTCACTGCTGTCATTCAGCGCATCCAGCGGCACCGCGTAGCTCATTTGCCCAGGCTCGAAACGGGCCTTTTCCAGGGACGCCGCTTCGGTACCGGCAGGACCGGCCAGCTTGATCCCCCAGGTGGTGCGCTCAACGTCAGCGCCCGGCGGCAGCGGTACTTCCAGCATGCCGTACAGCAGCGGCCGGCTGCCCTGATTGGCGATGATCACTTCATCCAGGTACAGACCGTCGCTGGCGATTGGCTTGTTGCCCACAGGCTCCAGCTTGAAGGTAAAGGCCTCGTCGCCCGGTACCAGGCGCAGCAGGCGGCGAGTGATATTCACCGGCGATGGCGTGGTGCCCAGGTCCAGTTTGCTCAGGTAACTCACCGAGGCCCGCAGCGGACGTTCCGGCACAGCGTTCAAGGTCAGCACCGTAGGCACCTGAGGTCCCTGCCACAGCCAGTAGTTTTCACCGCTGGCGCCCTGCTGCTGTTGCCAGCCCTGCCCCGGGTTCAAGGCCACGGCAGGTGCCGACTGGGCCACGCTGCGTTGCAGCCAGGTCAGGGCCAGGGCCCGTTCCAGGGTCGACTGCGACGGCAACAGGCGTTGCAGCAAGGCTCGCGCCGCTGCTTGATCGAACGGTTTCAACGACAGGCTCAGGGCCTGGATGAACGGTTTGGAGCTGATCTCGACCTGCTGCTGCGCCGCTTCCAGTTGCGCCACAAACGCCGGCGGCGGCGTGACCTTGGCATCCCGCGCCAGGGTCGCAGCCAGCACGCGAGCGCTGGCCAGGCCAAGGGCCGAATCCGGATCATCCATCACCAGACTGTCACTGCTGTCGTCCTGCATGCTGGCAGCCGGACCGGCACCGGCCTTGGCCAGATCATCCATCAGCCCACTGACCAGGGTAGCGATCGGCAGCTTCATTTCACGGGCGAAGGAGAGGATCAACGCCCGCTGCAGCAGCGGCGTATTACCAGCCTGCTTGGCGTAGACATCCAGCACCCGCTGCCAGTGTTCCGGCGGCAGGTTCAGGTCGAGCACCTTGCTCGCGTTCCAGTCGGCGTAATACGCATAGGCGGTGAGGAAGGCATCTGGATCAACGTCTTCGCCCCACCAGGTGAACGCAGCTTCCGGCCCGGCCATGTGCACCAGGCGCAGGCGACTGTTCTGCATCATCAGGCGCAGCCGGTCGCGGACCTGCGGGTTGCTGGCCAGCGCCGGGTAGGCAACGCTCAGCGGCAGCAACTGGCTAGCGGTCTGCTCGACGCCGCCATAGGGGTATTCCAGCAAGTCATCCAGGGCTGAACGAAACAGCGCTTGCGGGCTGTCGTCCAGGCGCAGGCGGATCTCGGCGGCATCGGCCGGCAACCCCAATGGGGTGCTGGTGGTGACTACATCCAGGCTCTGGGTTTGCACCGTCTGCCAGCCCGCGGCACTGCTCACCAGGCGCACTGCCAGAGCATCCACGGTCTTGCCGCCCTGCACCAACTCAGCGCTCCACTCACCGTTACCCGGGACAATGGCCGGCAGCGCCACGTAGTTGATCCCACTGTTCAGGGTCAATGGCAGGCGCTGGGACTCCCCGGCGTAATGGATGACCAACTCGGCCTTGGCCGGTTGCTCGGACTGGCTGAAGGCGAACACCCCAAGCTCTGGTTTGTCGCCGCTGCGGAAACGGGTTGGGCCGCTCCACTTCAGGTACAGAGCCTTGTCGGAGCGGACGAACTGCTTCTTCTGCCCCACTTGGCCGTCATCGGCGATGGCCCGAGCGGTGATGCGCCAGCGCGTCAAGGAATCCGGCATGCGGAAGGTGAACCGCGCCTTGCCGCTGCCATCGCTCACCAGCTCCGGCTGCCAGGCTGCGGTGTCGACGTCTTCACGGCGAGGGCGCTCCAGCACCTTGACCCCGCGCTCGCTGCGGTTGGCCTTGCCTGGAGCCGTTGGGCTGCCTGGCAGGGCCACGTCGTAGCTGATGAACGACAGGCTGGCGCTGGTACGTACGTTGTTGCGCCGCGGATGGTAGAAGAACTGATCGATGCTCGGAGCCACTTCCGGTTGCAGGGCATAGACCATTTCGTCCACCACGCTGACCGTCAGGTGCGCCGGTACCGGCTTGCCAGCGAACTGGGTGGACAGGTCCACGGTGACCATGTCACCCGGCTGGTACTTCTCCTTGTCGGTATGGATGGCGACGTCGATCTGCGGTGTCAGCACCTTGATCCCGGCGTTCTGGAAGCTGTACTCACCACCCTTGGTGTAGAGCACGGAGAAGGTCAGGTTTGGCGCAAAGTTGTCCTTCACCGGCACTCGGGCGCGGTATTGGGTGGGGCTGAGTTTTTCCACTTTCAGCCAATCGCCGCCCTTGGACAGGAGCGCGGTGGCCTCGACCTTGTCGCGCTCCAGGGACAGCAGCGCATCGTTGATCGGCTCCGGGAAGGTGATCAGCGCCAGGGCCTCTTCACCAGCCTTGTACTCGGCTTTGTCGAGGACGATTTCAACGGTGCCTGGCACGGCCTTGATGCCTTCGCCGGTAACCGCGTGGCTGGTACCACCCAGTACCCGATCATGCTCGTCGCGCACGGTCAGGTTGTAGGTGCCAGGACGCTCGAAGGCCAGGGAAAAACCGCTGTCGGCGGCAGCCAGCTTGCCGTCGCCGGTGGACTGGTCTTCCAGGCGAACCCAGCTGTAGCGGCTCGGTTTGACGCTCTTGCTCTGCTCGCTGGTGTTCTGGTTGGCGTAGCTGAACTGCACCTTGTCACCGGCGGCGCTGAAACGCTGCGGCGCGCCGAGGCTGAAGCTCGCGGCGCCACGCTCGATGAGGATTTCCTTGGTGGTCTTGACCCGGTACGCGGCGCCATCGCTGGCGAACACGGTGAGCATGTAGCGGCTCGGTTTGTCCGCAGCCGGCAAGTCCAGAGTGGCGCTGCCTTTGGCGTCAGTGGTCAGTTCGGCGCTGGTCAGCTCCACCGGGAACTGCCCCATGTACTGCAGTTCGTTGTCCACCATGGACAGCTGCTGGGCCCGCAGGCTCAGTTGCAGGCGGGCGTTGGCCACCGGCTTGCCATCCGGGTAGAGCAGCACCAAGTTGCCCTTCACGGCCTCGCCGGTCTTGAAGTCCGGCTTGGCCAGGCTCAAGGAAATCTCGAAGTGCGGCTTGATGTACTCGGCGACACGGAAGGCACTGCTGTAGACCTGATCCTTGTAGCTGAAACGCAATTCATAACCACCGGCCACGGCATTTTCCGGCAGTTGGAAACGGCTCTGGGTGCCGGACTTGGAATCGAGGCTCAGGGTCAGGTTCTGCAGCGCGGTACCGGCCGCATCGAGCACACTGACATTTACCGCGCCGGCTCCCGGCTGCACCGAATCCCGGGCGTTCTTGAACTCACGGCCGACAATCTTCAACGACACCCAGTCTCCCGGGCGGTACAGCGGCCGGTCGGTAAAGGCATAGAGCTTGGTGTCGTAGATTTCACTGTCGTAGTAGAAGTTCTCGGAGACGAAAACCCCGCCTTCCTGGTCTTCACCGATCACATAGGAACGTTCGGGGCTGGCGTGTTTCAGGCGCACCAGGCCCTGCTCATCGGTGGCGCCACTGTTCATCACGCCGAGGCCGTCGGTCCACAGCACGTTGACCTTGGGCACCGAGTTGCCTTCGTGTTTACCCGCGGCCCAGACCAGCAGTTCGTCGCCAGCAATCTTGCTCACTGCCACGGTATTGGAAACAAACACCATGGTGGTGGCGCGGTACTTGCCCACCAGGGCCTCCACCAGGTACAGCCCCGGCTTGAGTTGCCCCAGCGGGATATAGACGTTGCCCGGCGCGACGTTGATGAACTGGCTGGAGGAACCGGACAGGTCAACCCCGGCCGGCGGCTGGATCGGCTTGGCCTGCCACAGCGGATAGCGGAACTGGGTCACCAGGGGCAGCCCCGGGATCAGGGCGAATTGCGGCTGGACGTCATACGGCGTCGGCGCCAGCATCGAGTTGCCCACCTTCAGCTCCGGCACCTCTTCGGTAACCTGCTTGCGCGACTCGTAGGAGAAGGCGCGCTGCATCACCCGCCGGGATTTGCGGTACCAGTTGTCCCACAGGTAAGCCAGGGTGTTGGAAAGCCCCTCGCCCTTGAACTGACCGTCACTGACCACCCGGTGCAGGTTTTTCTGGCGCTTGAGGAAATCCAGCGGCTGGTCGATCCGGTACACCCGAATGTCCGCTCCACCATAGGGCTCCATGCGGAAACGCCGGTAGTCACGGCCCGGGGCCTCGAGGCGCACCATGGCCTGCTCGTCACTGGCGAAGCTGCTATCGGCCAGGAGGAAGAAACTCTCGCCGGAGACCGCCGCGTAATCGCTGGACGGCACCGAATCTTCGGCATTGACCAGCGCCACGGGGGCCAGCAGGGTCAAGGCCAGGGTCAGGCGAAACAGAAAACGGGACATACGCGATTCGCTCATTGGGTGAGGAAGTTCAGTCGATAGATGCCGATGAAGTTGGGGTTGGCTGAGTCGGGTATCCATCGAGTGTCCTTCCATGTCATCAGTTGCTGCACGCTAGCCGAGCGCATGCCGTTGTCGGTGGGAGTGGTGGTACCGGTGTGATAGGCAATGTTGCGGCCCATCCAGATCATCAGGTGCTGGTCATCGCCCTGATCGAAGAACAGCAGGTCTCCGGGGCGCGCCTGACCCAGGTCACGGCTCACCAGATGGCTGTTGAACTGGATCAGCTTGATCGCGTTGACGTAAGGCCCGACCTGGCCCCCGCCCTGCTGCCATTGCTGAGCCAAGCCGCGCTGGCCCTCGCTCAATTGCAGCTCCGGTGGCAGGTAGCGATTGGACAGGCCGTTGGCCCGCAACCATTTGTTGTCGTGGACCTTGAGCGCCTCGTTGGCGGCAAAGCGCACCAGCCCGGCGCAATCCTGCTGATACCAGCGCGGGCTCGGCCCCTGGCTCAGTTGCTCCTGGGCGATGCGCACGAACCAGGCGCGGAACACCTGGGACTGCGGCACGTCCAGCGGCGGGACCGGCGTCGCGCCCACGGCAGTGCTCAGCAACAAAGCGAGCAGGCCGAGGCTGCTCAGGCGCTTGCGCAATGCGCTCACAGCGCACGCCATTGCAGGGGCAGCCATTGCCAGTGCCCCTTGGGTTCACTGCCTTCGGGCAGGGTCAGGACGTATGTGCCATAACCGCCGAGGGTGCGCAGCTTGGGCACCAGATAGGTCTGCGCAGCGTTGTTGAACACCGGCTCCATGTCCTGGGGCACACTGTCGAAGGTTTCCTGCTGGATCAGTTGGGCCAGGGACTGCGGGCCCAGGTACACCGGCATCAGCGCGTCCTTGGGGAGCACGTCGGCCAGTGGCGGGAAGCGTTTGTCGAGCGTGCCCAGGGCCTTGCCCACCAGTTTGTCATCCAGGGAGAACACCAGGGTCGAGCCGTGGCGAGCCAGGCTGACCTGCATGAAGGCACGCCCGGTAATGGTGTTCGGGTCCTTGGCGTCCTTGGCCGGGTACTGGCCGAAGTTGGAACTGACCTGGCGCTGCCACTGGTGCACGTCGCCATTCTGCTGCTCCAGCACCGGGAAGATCCGCTCCTCGACCTTGCTCTCCCGGGAGCCCACCATCGAACCAAACAGCTTACCCAGGTCGGCATCGAGCTTGGCACTGTCCTGGTCCTTGAGGCTCGCCACCAGCAGCGGTGTATACAGCCGCGAATCAGCGTACCAGCACAATCCGGCGGTGCCGGCCATGTGCTCGGTCAGCGTTGCCGCCACCGACTCTTCGGCACCGAGCTTGACCAGCAACGGCTTCTGCTGCTCTACCGCCAACGGCAGTGCGACGCAGGCACTGGCCCCCATGGGCATGGCTTGCCAGATCGGCTTGAAGTCGAAGTCCGGCTGGTTGTCCTGCTCCTCCATGGCCAGGTAGCTGTGCCAGCCCTTGTCATCCATCTCGAAGCGCAGGCCGGCGAAGTTGGGGATAAAGCGCTGGTAACCCATGGCCAGGACACTGGCGTTAACCGTCAGGCGTTGCTGCACTTCAGGCTTGCGCGCCTCCAGGCCGAAGGCCTCGGGGAACAGCTTGTCGCCATTGAGCAGCGCTTCCAGTGCCGTGGTGGAGACGTCGCCGTGCTGATCATCGGTGCCCTCCTCCTCATCGCTGCTGGCATTCGGGTCATAGAGTTTTGCCGGGTTGGACAGCACCACCAGCTTGTCGCCGTGGGAAGCGAACGCCAGGGATTTACCGGCGTTGTAGTTCAACTGGTAGAGCGTCACCGCATCGCCGCCGACCTTCAGATCCGCCAGCTGGCTCAACTGGCTGTCATCCAGGGCAACCTTGGCCAAAGGCTCCAGCAATTTCGCCAGCCCGCCACGGTCCATCACCAGCAAAAAGTCCTTGAGACGTCCATCAGCGCCGCGCCACAGCGCCACATCCGCCGGCTGGTCGAACAGTTGCTCGATCAGGTTGTCCTGCAGCTTCAGGTCATGCTCGTAGATGATCCGCCGCAGGCCACCGATCAACCCCAGGCGGTCGGCGTGAGTCTGATAGTAGAAGACGAAATCCTCGGTCAGGGTTTCCTTGAGGAACGGCACCGCCAGCAAGTCCTTGGGCAACTGGGACAGCGAATGCGTCTCCAGCAACCCGTCCGGACGGCTCAGGCCAAGCTTGTCGCCGGCCAGCTCCGCCACCGGCGTCTTGGGCTTGCAGCCCACGCCCGTGATCGCCGCCGCCACCAGGCACAAGCCCACGACCAGGGCCGGCCAGCGCCGCTTGCCAGCGAGTTGATCTGTAGCGGGGATACCGACTGCCGGGGATGCTGTGTTTTCGCTCATGATTCACAAAGCCCAATTCATCCGTGGTGCGGGATGTTCAATAGTTGAAAGACTTGACCAGCAACAGGTCGCCGATGGCCCGCATGGGCACGATAAAGGTCTCGCGTTTCTCATCGACGGTGTTTTCGTTAAGGATCAGGTTGATCTGCGAGGTGATCACCTCGTTCTGATTGCTGCCTTCGTCGAAGTTGTACCCGCCACTGCCGAAGTTGCCCCAGTAGTTGACGTAGATCAGATAGGTGCCCCGCAGCGGCGCGGTCATGGTGAACATTTCCGGGCCCGGACCATCGACCCCATCCGGGTCCAGGCCACCGCCGTTGGTCAAGCCGGGATGGCCGAAGAACGCATGCTGACCATCCGGGGTGATGATGTGCATGTCGAGCTCGGCCTTGGGGTCGTCCCAGCCGAGCACCACGCGAATGCGCGGCGGTGTCTTGTTCTGATTGGCTTCATAGAACTGCACGCGCTTGAGGGACTTGCCCTCGGAACTGCGTACTTCGACGCTATTGGAGCCGGCACCGAACGCATAGGGCCGGCCGAAGCGACCTTGCTCGTCGGTGTAGAGGTTCAGCGGGTTACCGTTGACCGACAGGCTGTGGGGCTGGCGCAAATGGCCAATGGCCTTGAGCTGGCCTTCAATCATGGTGCGGTTGCGTTGAATGCCGCGATCGATGGGCGGCGTCGGATAGGCCACCCGGTCCTGCTCGGTCCGGTCCAGCAACCCGGAATAACGCCAGCCGGCCAGGGGTTCCTGAAGCTCGGCGGAAGGCTCGGCGAACGCCGTCCCGGCCAACACCAGGGTCAGCAGAAGGGAGGATAGAGCGCGCATGTACTGCGTCCTGCCATGCATGGGAAAACCCTGGCGCCAGATCCTCGGCGCAGCTGCAAACATTCAGAAAGTCAGCCCGACGAAAGAGGGCATAGAAGAGGCCGCAGATTAGCGACTTGGTGCCTGTTACACAATTGGAGAAAGGGGATTTTGCGAAGAAGTCGGCACACCCCTGAAACCCGCGCAGCAAGTGCCATTAGAGCGATATCAGAAACGCCCACTCCACACTCATCACCGGTGATGCTCGAGCGTTGCCAATCCCCATGAAACATCCTCGATTCAGGTATGAGTCCGCCCCAGACCGATCTCGGTAAATAGAGTGCCAGCGAGCCCTTCTCATTTGCCCGAAACCCCGGTGTCTGCTAGTGTCGCGCCGGTTTAACGTCAACCGGGATAGCCGCCATGGCCCGCAAAAAAGCTGCCTTAGATTTCGAACAATCCCTCGCCGACCTGCAAACCCTGGTCGAGCGTCTGGAGAACGGCGAGCTGTCGCTGGAAGACTCATTGACCGCTTTCGAGCAAGGCATCGGCCTGACCCGTGACTGCCAGGCCGCCCTGGCCCAGGCCGAGCAGAAAGTACAGATCCTGCTGGAGCGCGATGGCGAGCTGGCGGAACAGCCCTTCGATGCGGAACAGCCAGAATGATTTCCGCCTATCAGGCCACCAGTCAGGCCCGCGTCGACGCTGCAATGCAAACCCTGTTCATTGCTCCAAGCCCCGAACTTGCCCGCCTCTATGAAGCCATGCGCTACAGCGTGATGAATGGTGGCAAACGAGTGCGCCCACTGTTGGCCTATGCCGCCTGCGAGGCTCTGGGCGGCAAGCCCGAGCAAGCCAACGGCGCAGCCTGTGCGGTGGAACTGATTCACGCTTACTCGCTGGTGCACGACGACCTGCCGGCGATGGACGACGACGACCTGCGTCGCGGCCAGCCCACCACTCACAAGGCCTTCGACGAAGCCTGCGCGATCCTTGCCGGTGACGGCCTGCAGAGCCTGGCCTTCAGTGCCCTGCTGGACCCGCAGTTGAGCGACGCCAGCGCCGAGATCCGCCTGCGCATGGTCACCACCCTGGCCCTGGCCGCAGGCCCTGCGGGGATGGTCGGCGGCCAGGCCATCGACCTCGGCTCGGTGGGCCTCAAGCTCGATCAGCAGGCTCTGGAGTACATGCACCGGCACAAGACCGGCGCCCTGATCGAGGCCAGCGTGATCCTCGGCGCCCTGGCCAGCGGCATGGCGGAGAAAGACGAACTGAAGTCCTTGCAGACCTATGCCCGAGCCATCGGCCTGGCGTTCCAGGTGCAGGACGACATCCTCGACGTCGAAAGCGATACCGCGACCCTGGGCAAACGCCAGGGCGCCGACATTGCCCGGGACAAGCCAACCTACCCGGCGTTGCTGGGCCTGGCCGCCGCCAAGGAATACGCCCTGGAACTGCGCGACCAGGCGCTGCACGCCCTGCGTCCGTTTGACGCAGCGGCCGAGCCCCTGCGCGAGCTGGCGCGGTATATCGTCGAGCGCCGCAGCTGATCGGCGGCCCGCACCCGGACCGCATATCGGCCAAGTTCGGTGCTCTGCGTGGGCAGCTTGCGATGCATAAGGTAAACTGCCGCCTCTTTCTATACCTATAACGATTCGCCTGATGCCCACGACGTTTCATGAGATTCCCCGCAAACGCCCGACCACGCCGCTGCTCGACCGTGCCAAGACGCCGGACGGCCTGCGCCGGTTAGGTGAAGCCGAGCTGGAAACCCTGGCCGATGAATTGCGCCTGGAATTGCTCTACACGGTCGGCCAGACCGGTGGGCACTTCGGTGCCGGCCTCGGGGTCATCGAGCTGACCATCGCGTTGCATTACGTATTCGACACCCCGGACGACCGGCTGGTGTGGGACGTGGGTCATCAGGCCTATCCGCACAAGATCCTCACCGGTCGCCGCGAACAAATGGCCACCCTGCGCCAGAAAGACGGCCTGGCCGCTTTCCCCCGGCGCTCCGAGAGCGAGTACGACACCTTTGGCGTCGGCCACTCCAGCACCTCCATCAGTGCCGCGCTGGGCATGGCCATTGCCGCCCGCCTGCAGAACAGCGAGCGCAAGGCTATCGCGGTGATCGGCGACGGCGCCCTTACTGCTGGCATGGCCTTCGAGGCCCTGAACCACGCGCCGGAAGTGGACGCCAACATGCTGGTGATCCTCAACGACAACGACATGTCGATCTCGCGCAATGTCGGCGGCCTGTCCAACTACCTGGCCAAGATCCTCTCCAGCCGCACCTACGCCAGCATGCGCGAGGGCAGCAAGAAGGTCCTGTCGCGCCTGCCAGGCGCCTGGGAAATCGCCCGCCGTACTGAAGAGTACGCCAAGGGCATGCTGGTACCCGGCACCCTGTTCGAAGAGCTGGGCTGGAACTACATCGGCCCCATCGATGGCCACGACCTGCCGACCCTGATCGCCACTCTGCGCAACATGCGCGATCTCAAGGGGCCGCAGTTCCTGCATGTGGTGACCAAGAAGGGCAAGGGCTTCGCCCCGGCGGAAGTCGACCCGATCGGCTACCACGCCATCACCAAGCTGGAACCTCTGGACGCTCCGGCCGCTGCGCCGAAAAAGGCCGGCGGACCGAAGTACTCCGGCGTGTTCGGCGAGTGGCTGTGTGACATGGCCGCCGCCGACCCGCGGCTGGTGGGCATTACCCCTGCGATGAAGGAAGGCTCCGACCTGGTGGCTTTCAGCGAGCGTTTCCCGCTGCGCTACTTCGACGTGGCAATTGCCGAACAGCACGCGGTGACCCTGGCGGCCGGCATGGCCTGCGAAGGTGCCAAGCCGGTGGTGGCGATCTACTCCACTTTCCTCCAGCGCGGCTACGACCAACTGATCCACGACGTGGCGGTGCAGAACCTCGACGTGCTGTTCGCCATCGACCGCGCAGGCCTGGTGGGCGAAGACGGCCCGACCCACGCCGGCAGCTTTGACCTGTCCTACTTGCGCTGCATCCCCGGCATGCTGGTGATGACCCCAAGCGACGAGAATGAACTGCGCAAGATGCTCAGCACCGGCCACCTGTACAACGGCCCGGCGGCCGTGCGTTACCCACGCGGTACTGGCCCCAATGCGCCGATCGACAAGGACCTGGAGCCGATCGAGATCGGCAAGGGCCTGATCCGTCGCCAAGGTCGACAAGTCGCTCTGCTGGTGTTCGGCGTGCAACTGGCCGAAGCCCTGCTAGTGGCCGAGAAACTCGACGCCACCGTGGTCGACATGCGCTTCGTCAAGCCTCTGGATGAAGCCCTGGTCCGCGAAATTGCCGCCAGCCACGAACTGCTGGTGACTATCGAAGAAAACGCCATCATGGGCGGCGCCGGTGGCGCGGTCAGTGAATTCATGGCCCGCGAAAGCATCCTCAAGCCGATTCTGCACCTGGGTCTGCCGGACGCTTATGTCGAGCACGCCAAGCCGGCGCAGATGCTTGCCGAATGTGGCCTCGACGAGGCCGGCATCGAGGCCGCGGTGCGCCAGCGCCTGCAACTGCTGGGCCTGTCGTAAACTCTCTAGCGAATGCAGGGCCTGCCCTCCGGGCCCTGTAGCCCTGCGCGACTCGCCCGCATCGGCAACCTGGGTGCCGCATTCCCCGATTCTTGCGGCCAAGGCCCCCGCCGCGCTAATGGAATAGCCATGAAACTCTCTCGCCTTGCCCTGCCCCTGTGCCTCCTGCCCTGTGCCGATTTGCTCGCAGACACTTTTGAACGCGATCAAGCCCTGAAACTTCCGGAGACGCTGATCAGTGCCAATCGCCAGGTACAGGCGCGCAACGACAGCAGCGCCGCCAACAGCGTATTCACCCGAGAAGAAATCGATCGCCTGCAACCCAGCAGCCTGATCGACCTGCTGCAACGGGTACCGGGGGTGCAGGTCGCCCAGAGTGGCGGGCGTGGTAGCCCGCCGAACATTTTCATCCGCGGCACCAACTCGGCCCAGAGCCTGGTATTGGTAGACGGCCAACGCATCAGCAGCTCCTCGTCCGGCGACAGCAACCTGCAATTCATCAGCGTCGACCAGATCGAGCGCGTGGAAGTACTGCGCGGCTCACGCTCGGCCCTCTACGGCAGTGATGCCTTGGGTGGCGTGATCCAGATATTTACTCGGCGCGGCGCCGAGTCTGGGCTGCACGGGCGCATGCGCGTTGGAGTCGGCAGCAACCAGACCTGGGAGCGCAGCCTGGGGCTGTCCGGCGGTGATCAACAGACGCGCTTCAGCCTGGGCGCCAGCCTGGATGAAACTGCCGGGATCGACTGGACTCGTGAGTCATTCCCCAGCGACGCCGACCACGATGGTTATCGCAACAAATCGTTGAGCTTCACCCTCAGCCACGCGCTGAGTGATGACCTGGAGGTGGGGTTCAACCTGCTGGATAACCGTGGTCGTACGCGCTATGACAACCCTTTTGGTCGCTACGACTCAAACTACAACGTCTTCGAGCAGGACCCCTACACCGACTTCAGCGTCAGTAGCGCCAGCGGGTATCTCGACGCAACCATCAACGACCGCTGGCAGTCGCGGATAGAACTGGGGCACAGCGAGAACCGCGATCTCAAACGCGACAAGCTCAGTGACGAGCGCAGTGTATTCAATACCTATCGGGACTCACTGAACTGGCAGAACGATCTGCGCCTGAACGACCAGAACAGCCTGATCGTCGGAGCCGACTGGTATGAAGACCGGCTCAATACCAGCCCGGCCCGATTTGCCGAGGACAGCCGCTGGAACCGCGCCGCCTTTATCCAGCACCGCTTTCGCGGGGACAGCTTCTCCACCGAGCTGGGCCTGCGTCGCGACCAGAATCAGCAATATGGCGGGCAAAACACCTGGAGCGGCACCTTCACCCTGCCGTTGAACCCGGACAACGACCTGCTGCTGTCCTACAGCGAAGGCTTTCGGGCACCGAACTTCAGTGATCTGTACTACCCGGGATACGACAATCCCAACCTCAAGCCAGAACACTCAAAGAGCTATGAACTGCAATGGCGCAGCCAACTAAGCGAAAGCAGTCGCCTGGAGGCCTCGCTTTATCGCACAGACATCAAGGATGCTATTACCCCTGATGCCAGGTACCGCCCACAGAACATTGGCTCCGCGCGCATTAACGGTTTCGAGGCAAGTCTCAAACAAGAGATATTGGGTTGGCAGAGCAACCTTGGGTTGGCGATCATCGACCCCAGGGATCGTGACACCGGACACACCCTGAACCGACGGGCACGGCGCACGTTGAGCCTGGATCTGGATCGGCAATTTGATCGATTGGGACTCGGTGCCAGCTGGCAGGCAATTAGCAGTAGTTACAACGACATGGGGAATCGATTCTCGATCCCCGGCTATAGCCTGTTCGGCCTGCGCAGCAGCTGGGCGGTCAACAATGAAATCAAGCTGGACCTGAAGCTCGACAATCTTTTCGACAAGTCCTACACGCGCGCGCTCTACAGCTACCAGGGCAGCGACTATGGCTACCGCACCGAAGGCCGCACCTGGATGCTCGGCGTGACCTGGACGCCGGAGCTGTAAGATCCGCCGCCTTCGCCGGCAAGCCGGCTCCTACAGTGATGGCGTAGGGCCGGCGAACAGGGCTCAGCGCTCAGGCGCGATCAATGCACAGAGCTTGGCAGTCGCGGCAATCATTTGCCCGCTGGGCCGTTCCAGTCCTTTATCAGTCACCAGCAACAAGCGTCCTTGCTTGACCGCAGCAATCTGCGGCCAGGCCTTCCAGGCATCCAACTGCCCCTGAGCAGTGGCCAGGATCACCTGCGGGTTGCGCTGCAACACCGCTTCGACGCTGACTTGAGGCGCCGGTAACTGCTGGTCGGCAAATACATTGCGGGCACCGCAGACGCTCAGCGCTTCACTGATGATCTGCCCGCCACCCACGGTGTACAGCGGCTGATCCCAGACTTGATAGAACACCGCCAAGGGGGGCTCGCGATGATAGCGCGCGCGCAACCGACTCAATTGCCGACTCAACTGCGCCGCTAGTTGCTGGCCAGCCGCAGGCCGCCCCAGGCGCTCGCCGATCTCGGCGATCTGCGCAATCAGTTGCTGAAGGTCATGGGGTTCGGCGACGTAGATGGCAATCCCCAGGCGCGACAGCTGTTCGCGCTGGGCCGGGCCCACACTGCCCGGCCAGAGCAGCAGCAAGTCGGGTTTGAGACTGAGCAGCCGCTCCATATCCAGTTGACCATAGCGCCCCACCGAAGGCAGACCCGCGATCTGTGGCGGACGCTCGCCGGCATCCAACACGCCGACCAGCAGCTCGGCGGCGCCTAATTCGACAACGATTTCCGAGAGCGAAGGCGCCAAGCTAACGACCCGCGGCGCCGCCAGTGCGGGAACGCTGGCCAGCAGGCACAGAAGCGCCAGCCAACGCAGCATCAGGCGAGTTGACGCGGGATACGGTAAAGGTAGAACAGCACTGCGCTGGACAGCGCCAGCAGCATTAGCGGCACTGCTTCCAGGCCGACGAATACCGCCAGGGCACCAATCCAGGCCGGCAACGAGGCTGCCAGGAAGGCCGCGCGACGCCGAGCTGCCAGGGTGATCCAGGCAGCCGGCTCATCAGGGGTGTCGAGGGCTTTACCGGCGGCGATCAAGGCATGCTTGTAGCCGTTGAAGAAACGCAGGCTGACGAACATCGAGGCCGTGCCGGCGATAAAGAACGGCATCGCCAGCACCGGCATGATCGCTTCGCCCTTGCCGAACACCGCATTGATCACGAACAAAGGCAACAAGGCCAACGCCAGGTACTGCCACCAACTGACGGTCAGCCGTCGGCGCACTTGACCCCGAGTCACAGGCGGTCGACCTCACCCTGGTGCTCGTTGCCCATCATGTGGTCGAGCTTGCTGGCCTTGGTCGCCAGGTACAACTTGTTGTGGGGGTTGTGACCGGTGTGCAGAGGAACGCGCTCGGCGACCTGGATGCCCATCTCGGTCAATGCCTTGACCTTGCGCGGATTGTTGGTCATCAGCCGCAGCGACTTGACCCCCAGGTGCTCGAGCATCGGCAGGCACATGGCGTAGTCACGCTGGTCGGCAGCAAACCCCAGGCGCTCGTTGGCTTCAACGGTGTCCGCGCCGCCATCTTGCAGCTCATAGGCGCGGATCTTGTTCAGCAGACCAATGCCGCGGCCTTCCTGGCGCAGGTACAAAATGACGCCACGACCTTCACGAGCAACGGCCTGCATGGCGGCTTCCAGTTGCGAACCACAGTCGCAGCGCTGGCTGAACAAGGCATCGCCGGTCAGGCATTCGGAGTGCAAGCGACCGAGCACCGGCGCGCCATCGGCGATGTCGCCAAGGCTGAGCACTACATGTTCACGGCCGGTGGCTTGATCGAGAAAACCATGCATGGTGAATTGCGCAAAAGGGGTTGGCAGCTTGCAAGCGGCAACAAAAACGACGGGCACTGTTGTGCTCCTGATCTGTATGAGGACTCAAGATTCGCAGAGGCGGCATTGTAACAGCAGCCTCCACTGGGTGCTTAGGCTGAATTATCGGAGATAAAGATCGATAAGTTTGATCAACGGGCTGCCGGGCGCCGCTCCCCGTCAAAGGGATAAGGCTGCTTCCAACGCGCGAATATCGGCCGCAATTGGCCCGTGCTCACCAACTGCTCCATGCGCCGGTCATACAGCGCCAGCAGCTCGCGCCCTCGCGGGTTACTGGCAAAACCCAGGTAAAGCGGCAGCTCGGTCAGGTGGGTGCGTTTGAACTGGCCGGGGTTCTGGGCCTGCCCCAGCACGTAGTCGATCTCGGTCTGGGAATCGATGTAGTAGTCAGCCCGGCTGTACAGCAGCATCGGCAGGATGCCGATCCGCCGGCGAATCTCGTTGTAACGGTGAACGTTGGGCAGGTAGTCCTGGTACTTGTAGCCACGCACCCAGACCAGCCGATAGCTGCCCAGGCTCGCCAGGTTCAACTCGGGATTGCTGGCCAGCCCCAGAGCATAGATGTGGTCGGTGTCGTAGTTGCGCTCCGGGTAGAGCACCCCGGGCGACTCATCACGGTAACCCCCCACTTGGGCATCCACTTCACCCCGCTGCACCAGCCCCACCGAACGGGTATAGGGCACGCTGCAGCGTTCAATGCGGATTCCCAGGGGCTCGAAGACTTCCCGCAGGATCTCCCAGGCCAAGCCCTGGCCGTTGGCTTCGGTGTACTGGCTCCACTCCTCGCTGGCAATGCGGATGGACTGGGGCGGCGCCTGCAACTCACTGGCCCGGACGCTACTGCAGCTCCAGACGACCAGCAACAGCAGCAGCGCGCGACAGACACCCATTGCCTTGCCCCTCAGCTAAAACACCACACCAGCCCTTGCATCGCCAGCCAGGCAAACACACCAGCCAGGACGTCGTCGAGCATGATGCCGACGCCACCATGAACATGCCGGTCGATCCAGCGAATCGGCCAGGGCTTGAGAATGTCGAAGAAGCGGAATGCCAGGAATCCCGCCAGCAACCAGTACCAGCCTTCAGGCACCAGCCACAGGGTGATCCACATACCGACCATTTCGTCCCAGACGATGCCTTCGTGGTCATGTACTCGCAGATCATCGGCAACCTTGCCGCACAGCCAGAAGCCGAACAGCATGGTGACGCCGAGCATCAACCAATAACCCCAATCCGGCAGCATCTGCCACAACGGGATAAAGGGTAGCGCAACCAGCGAACCCCAGGTGCCCGGAGCCTTGGGCAAGGTGCCGGAGCCAAAGCCGAAAGCCAGGAAATGCCAGGGATTGCGCCAGACCGATGGCGGCACGAACTCCGCAGGGAGCTGTTTTGGATGATCTGTCACGGTGTCTCCGGAAAATGTTGATAACCCCGGATGCCCGGGGTGATGTCCTGTCCGCCGGCATCCAGCAGAGTCACCCCTTGCCCGGCCACCACCCGTCCAACCACATGCACCGGCCAACCTGCAGCCAACAGCGGCGCAAGCTCGGCAGGCGGCAGAGTGAAGGCCAGCACGTAGTCGTCGCCGCCACTCAAAGCGGCAGCACGAGCGCCCCGCTCGCCAAGAAAGCTCAGCAGCGCCGCAGACAAGGGCAGCCTTTCGACCTCCACCTGCAGACCGACTGCCGACGCTGCGGCAATGTGCCCACAATCGGCCAACAGACCATCTGAGATGTCCAGGGCGGAGCTGGCCTTGCCACGCAAGGCCTGGCCCAGGGCTAACTGTGGTTGCGGCGACCAGTAATGAGCCAGCAGCGGATCGGCCACTGCCGGTTCGGCGCGACGCTGTCCCAACACCAGGGGCAAGGCGCCAGCGGCATTACCCAGCTCACCGCCGACACATAGAAGGTCACCCTCGCGGGCGCCGCTGCGGGTCAGGGCAAGGCCTGCGGGCACACGTCCGAACACCGTCAAGGTCAAGGTCAGGGGGCCGCGTGTGGTGTCGCCACCGACCAAGCGCACACCGCAGTTCTGGGCCATGGCGTTCAAACCGCGGGCATAGGCCTGCAACCAATCGGTGCTTACCGTCGGCAGGGTCAGGGCAAGGGTAAAGGCCAGCGGGGTGGCGCCCATGGCAGCCAGGTCGCTGACAGCCACCGCCAAGGAGCGTTGGCCTAAAAGAAACGGTTCGCAGGGATCGGCGAAATGCACACCGGCCACCAGGGTGTCGGTGGAAATCGCCAACTGCTCGCCAGGAGCAACTGCCAGCAAGGCGCAGTCATCACCGATCCCTAGAACAACACCTTCGCCGCCCTGCGCACAGGGCGCGGCAGCGAAGAAATTACGGATCAGCTCAAACTCGCCCATGGCAGCTGCAAGCGCGGATCAGCGCTTGAACGCCTTCACTTCAGCTTCACGCAGGCGCGGGGCCAGCTTGTCGAGAACACCGTTGACGAACTTGTGGCCGTCGGTGGAACCGAAAACCTTGGCCAGTTCGATACCCTCGTTGATCACCACGCGGTACGGCACGTCGACGCGCTTGAGCAGCTCCCAGGTCGACAGGCGCAGGACCGCCAGTTCAACCGGGTCCAACTCGTCAATGGCCAGGTCCAGGCAAGGCACGAGAGCAGTATCGATCTCGTTCTTGTGGGCCGGAACCCCGTGCAGGATCTCGCGGAAGTAGGCACCGTCGATGTCAGTGAAATCGTTGTCGACCCGAAACTGAGCTTCGATCTCGTTCAGCGAATGCTTGGCCATGTGCCATTGATACAGCGCCTGGGTCGCGAGCTGACGAGCTTCACGACGCTTGACGCTCTTGGATGGCTTGCCAGCACTGGCAGGCTTGGGATCGCGTGGGTTGAAACGATCGCTATCGTCGCTAATCACTTGGCCTCCAACTGCGCCAGCAGGCTGACCATTTCCAGGGCGGACAAGGCGGCTTCAGCGCCTTTGTTACCGGCCTTGGTGCCGGAACGTTCAATGGCTTGTTCGATCGAGTCAACGGTCAACACGCCAAAGGCCACCGGCACGCCGAACTCCATGGACACCTGGGCCAGGCCCTTGGTGCATTCACCTGCCACGTATTCGAAGTGCGGAGTACCGCCACGAATGACCGCGCCCAGGGCGATGATCGCCGCGTAATCACCCTTCTGTGCGACTTTTTGCGCAACCAACGGAATTTCGAAGGCGCCAGGAGCACGGATGATGGTGATGTCGCTTTCGCTCACGCCGTGGCGAACCAGGGCGTCAACCGCGCCGCTGACCAGGCTCTCGACGACGAAGCTGTTGAAACGGCCGACCACCAGGGCATAGCGGCCTTTAGGGGCGATGAAGGTACCTTCGATGGTCTTCAGGGTCATTCGACAAATCTCTTAAAGAGCCAGGGCGTGTCTAGCACACGCCCTTTAGTGATATTTGAACCGCGAATTTCAAGCCAGAAACGACCGGCTTTTATTCGGAGGGCACGTATTCTACAACTTCCAGGTCGAAACCGGATATCGCATTAAACTTCATCGGTGCACTCATCAGGCGCATTTTGCGCACGCCCAGGTCCCGGAGGATCTGCGAACCGGCACCCACGATGCTGTAGGTGGTCGGTTTCTTCGGCGGCTGGTGATCGGCCGTTTCACGAATGTGCGCCAACAGTACGTCACCGTCCAATGGGTGACCCAGCAGCAGTACCACGCCACTGCCCGCCTCGGCCACTGTGGCCATGGCCGCCCGCAGGCTCCAGCGGCCCGGTTGCTTGACCATCAGCAGGTCGCGCAGCGGGTCCATGTTGTGCACCCGCACCAGGGTCGGTTCTTCAGCGCAGATCTCGCCCAGGGTCAGCGCCATGTGCACATCGCCTTCCACGGAATCACGATAGGTCACCAGGTTGAACTGGCCCAGTTCGCTGTCCAGGGGCTGCTCGGCAATCCGCTGAACGGTACGTTCGTGGATCATCCGGTAGTGGATCAGGTCGGCAATGGTGCCGATCTTGATCTTGTGTTCGGCGGCGAAGGCTTCCAGCTCGGTGCGACGGGACATGGTGCCGTCGTCGTTCATCACCTCGCAGATCACCCCACTCGGCTCGAAACCGGCCATGCGCGCCAGATCGCAGGCGGCCTCGGTGTGGCCGGCACGGGCCAGGGTACCGCCGGGCTGGGCCATCAGCGGGAAGATGTGGCCCGGGCTGACGATGTCCTCGGCCTTGGCGTCCTTGGCAGCGGCTGCCTGCACGGTACGCGCACGGTCAGCGGCGGAGATGCCGGTGGTGACGCCTTCGGTGGCCTCGATGGAGACAGTGAACTTGGTGCCGAAACCGGAGCCGTTGCGCGGCGCCATCAGCGGCAGCTTGAGCAGCTCGCAGCGCTCGCGGCTCATGGGCATGCAGATCAGGCCACGGGCGTGCTTGGCCATGAAGTTGATGTGTTCGGCCTTGCAGCACTCGGCGGCCATGATCAGGTCGCCTTCGTTCTCACGGTCTTCGTCATCCATGAGGATGACCATCTTGCCTTGGCGGATGTCTTCAACCAGTTCTTCGATGCTGTTGAGCGCCACTCGGCACCCCCTTGAGTCAGGATTTGAGATAGCCGTTAGCGGCCAGAAAACTTTCGGTAATGCTGCCGCCCGTGGCCTCGGCCGCCTTGTCACCCAGCAGCAGGCGCTCCAGGTAACGCGCCAGCAGATCCACCTCAAGGTTGACCTGCCGACCCGGCCGGTAGTCGGCCATGATGGTTTCCGCCAGGGTGTGGGGCACGATGGTCAACTCGAACTCGGCGCCATTCACCGCGTTGACCGTCAGGCTGGTGCCGTCGACGGTGATCGAGCCTTTATGGGCGATGTACTTGGCCAGCTCTTTCGGTGCGCGGATGCGGAACTGGATGGCCCGGGCATTTTCTTCCCGCGCCACCACTTCACCGACGCCGTCGACATGGCCGCTGACCAGGTGACCGCCCAGGCGGGTGGTCGGGGTCAGGGCTTTCTCCAGGTTGACCCGGCTACCGGCCTTCAATTGATGAAAGGCGGTGCAGTCCAGGGTTTCACGGCTGACATCGGCCCAGAAACCATCGCCCGGCAGCTCAACAGCGGTCAGGCAGACGCCGTTCACCGCGATGCTGTCGCCCAGTTTGACGTCGGCCAGATCAAGCTTGCCGGTTTCTACATAGACCCGCACATCTCCGCCTTTTGGGGTCAATGCGCGAATGCTGCCGATGGATTCGATGATGCCGGTGAACATGGAGTCCTCCTCGAGAACAGGGCCGCCGGGTAGGCGAAAGTCGGGAATTATACGCTCGCTGGCGGGGCCGGGATGGCAGTGACTCGCCAGTCATCGCCCACCGCACGCATTTCAATGATCTTGAGCAACGGCGCCTCACGCATTTGCGCCAATGGCCAGTCCAGCAGCGGACGCGCCGAGGAACCGAGGAACTTGCCGGCGATGAAGATCTGGTACTCGTCCACCAGGCCCTGTTGGGCAAAGGCTCCCGCCAGCCGCGGGCCGGCTTCCACCAGCACCTCGTTGACGCCACGGGCGGCCAGTTCCAACAGCAAACGGCGCAGGTCGACCTGGCCATCGGGGCCAGGCACGATCAGGCACTCCGGACCGTTGGCATATTGCTCCTCCACCGCTGCGCAGGTGGCCACCAGGGCCGGGCCGGCCTTGAAGAACGGCGCGTCGAGGGGCACCCGCAAGCGGCCATCGATCAACACTCGCAACGGCGGCCGGCTCATGGCCAGAGCCGTTTGCTCAGGGTCCAGGCCCAGCTCGGCAGCGCGCACGTTCAGCCGAGCGCCATCCGCCAGCACCGTGTCGGCACCGGTCAACACCACGGAAGACTCCGCCCGCAGGCGCTGCACCGCGGAACGCGCGGCAGGTCCGGTGATCCATTGGCTCTCGCCACTGGCCATGGCGGTACGACCGTCGAGACTCATCGCCAGCTTGACCCGCACATAAGGCAGGCCGTGCTCCATGCGCTTCAGGAAGCCCTGGTTGATCGCCCGGGCCTCACCTTCCAGCACGCCACTGTGGGTCGCGATGCCAGCCTGGGCCAGGCGCTGCAAACCGCGGCCGGCAACTTCCGGGTTCGGGTCCTGCATGGCCGCGACCACCCGCGCCACCCCGGCATTGACCAAGGCATCGGCGCAAGGCGGGGTACGCCCGTGATGACTGCAGGGCTCCAGCGTCACATAGGCCGTGGCGCCACGGGCCTGCTCCCCCGCGGCTCGCAGGGCATGCACTTCGGCGTGGGGCTCACCGGCCCGCACATGCCAGCCTTCGCCTACCACCTGGCCGTCGCGCACGATGACGCAACCGACACGGGGATTGGGATGGGTGCTGTACCGCCCCTTGCGCGCCAGTTCCAGGGCACGGGCCATGTAGTGCGCGTCGAGTACCGCTTGCTCCGGGGACAGGCTCATTGCTTGGCCGGCTCGCGGGCGAGACGGTCGATCTCTTCGCGGAATTCGTTGAGGTCCTGGAAACGTCGATAGACCGAAGCGAAACGGATATAGGCGACTTCATCGAGCTTCTGCAGCTCGGTCATCACCAGCTCACCCACGACCAGGGATTTGACTTCGCGCTCGCCGGTGGCCCGCAGCTTGTGCTTGATGTGCACCAGCGCCGCCTCCAGACGCTCGACACTCACCGGGCGTTTTTCCAGGGCGCGCTGCATACCGGCGCGCAATTTTTCTTCGTCGAAGGGCTGACGGCTGCCGTCAGTCTTGATCAGGCGCGGCATCACCAGTTCGGCAGTTTCGAAGGTGGTGAAACGTTCACCACAGGCCAGGCATTCACGCCGGCGGCGCACCTGTTCGCCCTCGGCGACCAGACGCGAGTCGATGACCTTGGTGTCGTTGGCACCGCAGAAGGGACAGTGCATGGTGGCAGGCAACAAAAAAAGGGAGGGCCATGGTAGCGCATCCCACTGGCAAGACAAGCCATAGCCTTTACGGTATACAGACCGACTATTATGTTTCGCACATGGAATTTCGCCTTGTTGGAGCTTCAGATGCCGCTCAGACCGCTCGTTTTGCTCAGTCTTGTCAGCCTGCTGGTCGCTTGCAGCAGCGATGCCCCGAAACCTGCGGCACCTTCCCCCTCCTCGCAACAAACGCAGAAAAAAAACCAGGAACCCGCCGACCTTGGCCCTTTGCCGGCCTACCAGCGCGAGCTGAGCGGCACCCTCGATGGCGTTCCGGCCGGCGCTGACGTCGAACTGGCGCTGCTGGTGATTGATGAACGTGGTCGCCCGCAGCGCCTGTTGGCCAGCAGCAACCTGACCGGCACCAACCAGGCCCTGCCCTTTCGTCTGCGCTTTGCCCCCGAGGCCTTCCCTGAGGGCGCCCGGGTCGAGTTGCGTGGCCGTGCCAGCCAGTCAGGCCAGTTGATCCTGCATCTGCCGGCACAGCGTATCGGCCAGCCCACCACCCAGGCCCTGGGGCAACTGCAATTCGTCAAAGCCCCATGAAGGTACCGTTCGACCTGCAAGATGCCCTCAGCGAGCTGCTGGGGGACGCGCAACTGGTGGCCTGCGAGCTGCCGGATACCACGCTCAAACTCTGGCTGATCGATGCCGAGAATATGGACCGCGCCTTCACCCCGGAAGAAACCCGACGCATCCTTCACGAGCCGCCCTACTGGAGTTTTTGCTGGGCCAGCGGCCTGGCTCTGGCTCGCTACCTGGCCGAGCACCCGCTGTGGGTGCAAGGCAAGCGGGTGCTGGACTTCGGTGCCGGCTCCGGAGTAGCGGCGATTGCCGCGGCCAAGGCCGGCGCTCTGGAAGTCGTGGCCTGCGACCTCGATCCCCTGGCCATTGCCGCCTGCCGGGCCAATGCCGAACTCAATGGCGTGGAACTGAGCTATTCCACGGACTTCTTCGCCGAGGCCGATCGCTTCGACCTGATCCTGGTGGCGGACGTGCTGTATGACCGAGCCAACCTGCCGCTGCTGGACCAATTCCTCAGCCGTGGCCACGCCGCCCTGGTCGCAGACTCCCGAGTCAGGGACTTCAGGCACCCGCTGTATCAGCGCCTGGAAATGCTCAAGGCCTTTACCCTGCCGGACCTGGCCGAGCCCTGGGAGTTTCGCAACGTAAGCCTGTATCACGCGCAGCGACCGAATGACTACCAACCGGCGTCGGTAGAAACCCTGTAGGCGCTAGCTTGCCGACGATGGCGATTGCCCCCGCACACCCTTTATAGTGGCCCCATTCCCGCTTATTCGAGATACCCCATGAGTCAGGACACGCCGTACATCTTCGACGCCCGCACCGCTGATTTCGACCAGTCGGTCATCGAGAACTCCTTCCACAAGCCGGTCCTGGTGGACTTCTGGGCCGAGTGGTGTGCGCCCTGCAAAGCCTTGATGCCGATGCTGCAACAGATTGCCGAGAGCTATCAGGGTGAGTTGCTGCTGGCCAAGGTCAACTGCGACATCGAGCCGGACATCGTCGCCCGCTTCGGTATCCGCAGCCTGCCTACCGTGGTGCTGTTCAAGGACGGCCAACCGGTGGACGGCTTTGCCGGTGCACAACCGGAATCCGCAGTGCGCGCCATGCTCGAA
Source organism: Pseudomonas sp. Fl5BN2 (assembly GCF_009908205.1). Taxonomy (NCBI): domain Bacteria; kingdom Pseudomonadati; phylum Pseudomonadota; class Gammaproteobacteria; order Pseudomonadales; family Pseudomonadaceae; genus Pseudomonas; species Pseudomonas sp. Fl5BN2. The sequence continues at coordinate 202,199 of NZ_JAAARL010000008.1, forward strand.
CCCCATGTGCAGATGCCGCCACCACCCGCCGCCGATCCGCTGGAGCAGGCCGAAGCCTTGTTCAACGACGGACGTATCAGTGACGCAGAAACGCTCCTCAAAGTGCTGCTGGGCGAAGACAACAGCAACGCCAAGGCGCTGATCCTCTATGCTCGCTGCCTGGCCGAACGCGGCGAACTGGATGAAGCTCAGACCGTGCTCGACGCCGTCAAGAGCGATGAACACAAAGCCGCGCTGGCCGGTGCCAAGGCGCAGATCACTTTCCTCAAGCAGGCCGCCGACTTACCGGATGCCGCTGATCTCAAGACCCGCCTGGCCAAGGATCCGCTGGACGACGAAGCGGCGTATCAATTGGCAATCCAGCAACTGGCCCGCCAGCAGTACGAAGCGGCGCTGGAAGCCCTGCTCAAGCTGTTCATGCGCAACCGCAGCTATAACGAAGGGGTCGCCCACAAGACCCTGCTGCAAGTCTTCGACTTGCTGGGCAACGATCACCCGCTGGTGACCGCGTATCGCCGTAAACTGTTCGCCGCGCTGTACTGAGCCGGATGTGCTGGCTTGTGTAGGAGCTGGCTTGCCAGCGAATGCGTTCTGACAGACAGAGCCCTTTCGCCAGCAAGCTGGCTCCTACAGGGTCATTGCACCCAGCTGTAGATCGGCGTATCGGCGCCACTCACCACCTTGACCTCAGCGCAGTGGCGCAGGCGCACCAGCAGGCGCTTACCCGCCGCCGCGCTGCCGGTCAGCCCTTCCAATTGTTCCAGCAGTTCCGGCCCGCTGAGCTGCCCAGCCTTGCGCAGCAGGTCCTTGGTGATCTGCCACAGGGCATCGTCCTGATTCACCGGCTTGGCCGCCGCCACAACGCTTTCAGGCTTCGCCGCCTGCAATTGCGCACCCAGCTGTGCCCAATCGCCCTCATCCAGTTCCAGGGTCAAGTCCACCGGCCAGTCACCGATGCTTCCACGAATCCGCAACATCGCTATGCTCCTGAATATTTCTGACGAGCATGCTCCCACGCGTCTTGCACAACGCCAAGCGGAGGGGCAAACTCCGCAACCGATTGTTATAAGATCACATAACATTTATTTCATCTTCGCCCCTGGAGACTTGCCATGCGTCGTCTGCTACTCGCCTTGCCGTTTGCCCTGCTGCCGCTGGCCATTGCCCAGGCGGCCGAGGTCCATGATCACGAACATGAGCACGGCAGCCTCGGCGCTCACGAACATGGTGTCGGACGCTTGAACGCAGTGCTCGATGGCCAGGCTCTGGAGCTGGAGCTGGAAAGCCCGGCGATGAACCTGGTGGGCTTCGAGCACGCCCCCAGCACCGATACCGACAAGGCCAAGGTCGCAGCGGCCCGCGCTCAGCTGGAGCAACCCCTGGTACTGTTCAGCCTGCCCAAGGCGGCCGGTTGCGTAGTCGCCAAGCAGGAACTGCAAAGCCCGCTGTTCGGCGACAAGCCTGATGCCGATGAGCACGACGACGATGATGACCACGGCGAAGATGCCAAAGCCGCCGACGGCCATGAACATCACCACGAACACAGTGAGATCCACGCCCACTACCAGTTCACCTGCGCCAAGCCGGACGTTCTGAAAACCCTCGACCTGAGCCAGATCTTCAAGACCTTCCCCGCCACCGTGAAAATTCAGGTACAACTTATTTCGCCAAGTGGCCAGCAAGGCGTCGAGGCCACGGCCCAGGCCGCTACTCTGAAGTTCTGACCGCTGCCCCTGTAGCTGCCGCCTTCGGCCGCAGCTGCAAAACTCATTTCATGATCGGCCCAACATGACCCAAGCACTTATCGAACTGTCCGAACTGGGCTTCAGCTGGCCCGGTCATCCACAGTTGCTGGACATCCCGGCCTTCCGTCTGGAAGCCGGCGAAACACTATTTCTCAAAGGCCCCAGCGGCAGCGGCAAGACCACCCTGCTGGGCCTGTTGGGCGGCGTGCAAAAGCCCAACCACGGCAGCATCCGCCTGCTGGGCCAGGAGCTGACCGAACTGTCCGCAGGGGCCCGTGACCGCTTTCGTGTGGATCACACCGGCTACATCTTCCAGCAGTTCAATCTGCTGCCATTTCTCTCGGTACGGGAAAACGTCGAGCTGCCCTGCCACTTCTCCAAGTTGCGGGCCAGCCGCGCAGCTCAGCGCCACGGCAGCGTCGACCAGGCCGCCGCCACCTTGCTGGCTCACCTGGGCCTGAAAGATCCGGACCTGCTCAGCCGTCGCGCTGATTCGCTGTCCATCGGCCAGCAGCAACGAGTCGCTGCGGCCAGGGCCTTGATCGGTCAACCCGAGTTGGTGATCGCCGACGAACCCACCTCGGCGCTGGACTACGACGCTCGGGAAGCCTTCCTCCAGTTGCTCTTCGCCGAATGCCGCGAAGCCGGGGCCAGCCTGCTGTTCGTCAGTCACGACCAGAGCCTGGCACCGCTGTTCGATCGCAACCTGTCGCTGGCCGAACTCAATCGCGCCGCCATGCCCGCAGAGGTCTGAGATGTATCTGTTCCGTCTAGCCATGGCCAGCCTGGCTAACCGCCGCTTCACCGCCATTCTCACGGCCTTCGCCATCGCCCTCTCGGTCTGCCTGCTGCTGGCGGTGGAGCGGGTGCGCACCGAGGCCCGGGCCAGTTTCGCCAGTACCATCAGCGGTACCGACCTGATCGTCGGTGCCCGCTCCGGCTCGGTAAACCTGCTGCTGTACTCGGTGTTTCGGATTGGCAACGCCACCAACAACATTCGCTGGGACAGCTTCGAACACTTCGCCAACAACCCGAAAGTGAAGTGGGCAATCCCGATTTCCCTGGGCGACTCCCATCGCGGCTACCGGGTCATGGGCACCACCGACGCTTACTTCCAGCACTACCAGTACGGCCATCAGCAGAATCTGCAACTGGCCGTAGGTCGGGCTTTTGCCACAGACCCTTTTGAAGTGGTGCTGGGGGCCGAAGTCGCCGACGCCTTGCATTACAAACTGGGAGACCAGTTGGTGCTGGCCCATGGCGTAGCGGCCATCAGCCTGGTCAAGCACGACGACAAACCCTTCACCGTGGTCGGCATCCTCAAGCGTACCGGCACGCCGGTGGACCGCACCCTGCACATCAGCCTCGGCGGCATGGAGGCGATCCACATCGACTGGCACAACGGCGTGCCGGCCCGTGGCGATGGGCGCATCAGCGCCGACCAGGCACGCAACATGGACCTGACGCCCCAGGCGATCACCGCGTTCATGCTCGGTCTCAACAGCAAGATCTCGACCTTTGCCCTGCAACGGGAGATCAACGAGTTCCGTGGCGAACCAATGCTCGCGATCCTTCCCGGAGTCGCCCTGCAGGAACTCTGGAGCCTGATGGGTACCGCCGAGAAAGCCTTGTTCGTGGTCTCGTTGTTTGTGGTCCTGACCGGCCTGATCGGCATGCTCACCGCGATCCTCACCAGCCTCAACGAACGCCGCCGGGAGATGGCCATCCTGCGCTCGGTGGGGGCACGCCCCTGGCATATCGCAACCCTGCTGGTGCTGGAGGCATTTGCCCTGGCGTTGTTCGGGGTCCTGGCCGGGCTGGGCCTCCTGTACCTGGGCATCGCCCTGGCCCAGGGCTACGTGCAGTCGGCTTATGGCCTGTACCTGCCACTGTCCTGGCCCAGCCAGTATGAGTGGACGCTGCTGGGCGGTATCCTGATCGCCGCGCTGCTGATGGGCAGCGTGCCGGCCTGGCGCGCCTACCGGCAATCCCTGGCCGATGGCCTGTCGATTCGTTTATGAGCAACGGTTTATGAAGACCCAACGCCTGCTGCGCTCCCTGCTTGCCCTGTCGCTGCTGATCGCCACACCGCTGTGGGCGGCTGGGCCCCCCAAGGACCTGACCTGGTCGGAAATGATCCCGGCGGATGCGCCACCGGAAGTACCGGACATGAAGCCCCTGCACGACCTGTCGCAAATGAGCAACGCGTTGTCCGCGGAATCGGCACCTGCTGCCAAGCAGGATCTGCCCAATGCACCGGTGGTGAAGAGTCTCGACGGCAAGTCGGTGCGCCTCCCGGGCTACATCGTGCCCCTTGAGGTGAATGAGGAAGGCCGCACCACGGACTTCCTGCTGGTGCCTTACTTCGGCGCCTGCATTCACGTGCCGCCACCACCGTCGAACCAGATCGTCCATGTCACCAGCAAAGTCGGAGTGAAACTCGATGAGCTGTACCAGCCCTACTGGATCGAGGGCGACATGCAGGTCAAACCCTCCAGCAGTGAACTGGCGGATGCCGGTTACCAGATGACGGCGCAGAAGATCTACGTCTACGAATTGCAGGAATAAGCGCGGACCACATCGATCTTTTCAGCGGCAAGCCGGTACTGAGCAAGGCATGTGTAGGAGCCGGCTTGCCAGCGAAGGAAACGAACAGCAAAAGAGTGCGGGGCAAAAGAATAGTTCAGCACTGCATCCGGGGTTTGCCATTTCATTGAGCTGAGTCAAGGCAGTCAACTTGACGATCCTTACCATTGGACATAGCCAATCTGAATCGTCCTTTGGAGCTCCCATGCACAAGTCTCTGCTTAGCGCCTCCCTGATCGCGCTCGCACTCGCCGCCCCGCTTGCCAACGCCCACGAAGCCGGTGACATCATCGTTCGCGCCGGTGCGATCACCGTCAATCCGAAAGCCAACAGCTCCGACGTCAAGGTCGACAGCGGCCCGCTGGCCGGCGCCAACCTGGGCGGCAAGGCGACCATGAGCAGCGACACCCAGCTGGGTTTGAACTTTGCTTACATGGTGACCAACAACATCGGTATCGAACTGCTGGCCGCGACCCCGTTCGAACATGACGTGAAGATCCGCGACACTTCCCTGGCTCCGGCCAACGGCAAGCTCGGTACCCTCAAGCACCTGCCACCGACCCTGAGCGTGGTGTACTACCCGCTGGATCACAAGTCGGCGTTCCAACCCTATGTCGGTGCCGGTATCAACTACACCTGGATCTACGACGAGCACGTCGGCAGCCGCGCCCAATCCGAAGGTTTCGACAACTTCCGCGCCAAGAACTCCTGGGGCCTGGCCTGGCAGATCGGTGCCGACTACATGCTGACCGACAACATCATGATCAACGCCCAGGCACGCTACATCGATATCGATACCCGTGCTTATGTGGACAACAACGCACTGGCCGCCGGCACTCGTGCCAAGGTCAATGTCGACGTCGATCCGATGGTCTACATGGTTGGCCTGGGCTACAAGTTCTAAGTCCGCCAGCGACAAAAAAGGCGCCTCTCAAGGCGCCTTTTGCATGTCCGCGATAAACCTCAACGCCCGAGCAAACGGCCCAGCCCGATGCTCATCGGCGTGGGCTTGGGGAAGGTAAAGCGCTGCAGCAGCCGCTGGTTGGCAGCCCGCGAATGGCGAATATCACCGGCACGGGCCGGACCGTAGCTGATAGGCGGCAGCTCACCGACCACCTCGGCCAGCGCCGCGAGCATCTGCTTGAGCGTGGTGGCCTGGTTCAGGCCGACGTTGACCGCCCCGACTTCCAGTTGCGGCGCTTCAAGAGCCTGCACCAACACCTCCACCAGATCGCCGACATAGACGAAATCCCGGGTCTGCTCGCCATCGCCGAATACGGTAATGGGCAGACCTTGCAGAGCCCGCTCGCTGAAGATACTGATGACCCCGGAATACGGCGAAGACGGATCCTGGCGCGGGCCGAAGATGTTGAAGAAACGAAAAATCGCCGGTTCCAATCCATGCTGGCGCCGGTAGAAATCAAAATAATACTCACTCGCCAACTTGTCCGACGCGTAAGGCGTCAACGGTGCCTTGGGGGTGTCCTCGTCGATGGACTCGCCTTCACCGTTGTTGCCATAGACCGCTGCGCTGGAGGCGAACAATACCCGCTTGATGCCGTGCTCGCGCATGGCCTCGCAGACATTGAGGGTGCCGATGAAGTTGCTCTGGTGAGTCTGTACAGGATCGTCCACCGAAGCCTGCACCGAAGCCACCGCCGCCAGGTGCGCCACAGCCTGACAACCCTGCATGGCTCGGCTCACCAGGGCCGCGTCGGCAACATTGCCCTCGATCAACTCCACCCGTGGATTATCCTGTGGCAGGTTGCTCGGTTTGCCGGTGGACAAATCGTCCAGCACCCGCACCGTATATCCCTTGGCAAGCAAGGCATCAGTCAGGTGCGAACCAATAAAACCGGCACCACCGGTGATCAATACAGGGCCATCAGCCATGACGATAAAACCTATCCAGTAAGGCCGGGAGCGCAGCGCGCCAGGCGCGCGGCTTGATCCCGAAGGTGTGAAGGATCTTCTTGCAGGCCAGCACCGCGTGCTGTGGTTCTTCGGCGGCATCGGCGCAGGCCGCATGGGCCTGGGCGGTAGGTGCCTCGATGGCCAGCGGGTGCAATTGCCGCGCCTCAGTGAGCACCGCCTGCCCCAGGGCCAGTGGCGTGGTCGCCTCCTGACCTGCGTAGTGGTAAGTACCCCACAATGGCGCCGCGCAATCGAGTTGCTTGAGCACCGAGATAATCACCCGCGCGGCGTCATCCACCGGGGTCGGATTGCCCCGACGGTCATCCGCCATGAGCAATTCCCCCGGGGATTCGGCGCGTGTCAGGAAGCGCCCGAGAATACCTTCGGCACTGTCATCCAGCAGCCAGCCGAAACGCAGCAACACATGCTGCGGGCAGGTCGCGCGAACGCTCTGCTCGATCCGCCACAGCGCCTGGCCGCGCAGCCCCAGGGGCACCGGCTCGTCTTTCTCGCTGTAGGCAGTAGCCCGAGAGCCGTCGAATACCCGATAGCTCGAAGGCTGCAGCAGAATGATGTTGTGATGCTGGCAAAGCTCTGCCAGACGCTCGACGGCCCGCTCCTGACCGCTCAGGCGCTCCTCGCTCACCGTCTCCGCCTGAAACCAGTCGAAGTAGTAAGCCAGGTTGATCACGGCATCCGGGCGGGTGTCATCAAGCAGTTGCGTGAGGCTCGCAGCGTCCCAGCCGTCTTGCGGCGGACGCGGGGCGAGGAAACCGATGTCTTCCTCCGCACCCAGGCGAATCAGCGCCTGCCCAAGGGCATTTCCGCCGCCCAGTAACATAAGGCGCATTCGCATAAAGTCAGCAGGCCCAATCTGTTCAGAACGATGGTTTGGATCGGTCGATCCCGTGGGGTCGACCGTCGAGAATTGCCAGAATCGTTGCATTTTGCGGGTTTGTCGCGCAACCGTCACTGAGAAAGTACCGCTGCGACCTTGTGCCATCCCCGCCGATTGTAGCCTCTGCCGCAAGCGGCAATAAGGACCGCTGGGCCTTCAAGGGCCTCAGAGCGCCTATCAGGCCGAACGGCCCATCGCAGACTGCAGCGGCGGCTACCGGGTGCGGTGCTTGCAAGTTGTTGTGCTCGGCCGCATAAATTCATCCATGAACCTTGCCAAATCCACGAACCCGGTACTGGACGGTTTTCATCCCGCTGTCAGCGCCTGGTTCAAACACACCTTTGCCTCCGTGACCACGGCCCAGGCTCGCGCCTGGCCGTTGATCGCCCAGCGCCACTCGACCCTGATCGCCGCGCCCACCGGTTCGGGCAAGACCCTGACCGCCTTTCTTGCGGTGATCGACGACCTGGTACGCCAGGGCCTGGCCGAAGGCGGCCAACTGCCGGACGCAACCCTGGTGGTGTACGTCTCGCCGCTCAAGGCCCTGAGCAACGATATCCAGATCAACCTGCAAGACCCGTTGGCCGGCATCACCGAGCAGTTGCGCCTGATGGGTTTGCCGCAGCTGTGCATCCGCACCGCAGTGCGCACCGGCGATACCCCGCAGAAAGACCGCAACGCCATGCGCAAGTGCGCGCCGCAGATCCTCGTCACCACCCCGGAATCTCTCTATGTGCTGCTGGGTTCGGATTCCGGCCGCAAGATGCTGTCCAGCACACGCAGTGTGATCGTCGACGAGATCCACGCGCTGGCCGGGAGCAAGCGCGGCAGCCACCTGGCCCTGAGCCTGGAGCGTTTGCAAGCCTTATGTTCAGAGCCCTTGCTGCGCATCGGCCTGTCGGCCACGCAGAAACCCATCGATGCCGTGTCGCGCTTTCTGGTGGGTCAGGGACGCCCCTGCGAAATCATCGATATCGGCCATGCCCGGCCCCGCGACCTGGACATCGAGGTGCCGCCGGTGCCGCTGTCGGCAGTGATGGCCAATGACGTCTGGGAGCGGGTGTATGAACGCCTTGCCACTCTCGCCCAGGAACACCGCACTACGCTGATATTCGTCAACACCCGACGCTTGGCCGAACGGCTGGCCCGGCACCTGAGCGAGCGCCTGGGCAAGCAGGCCGTGGCCGCGCACCACGGCAGCCTGGCCAAGGAGCAGCGCCTGGAGGCCGAACAACGGCTCAAGGCCGGGGACCTGCAAGTACTGATCGCCACCGCCTCCCTGGAGCTGGGGATCGATATCGGCGATGTCGACCTGGTGTGCCAGATCGGTTCGCCACGCTCGATCTCGGCCTTTTTGCAACGCGTCGGCCGCTCCGGCCACCAGGTCGGCGGCACGCCGAAAGGCCGCTTGTTCGCACTGACCCGCGACGACCTGATCGAATGCGCGGCCCTGCTGGACTGCGTGCGCCGGGGAGAGCTCGACAGCCTGCTGATCCCGCACGCACCACTGGATGTACTGGCCCAGCAGATCGTCGCCGAAGTCAGCTGTCAGGAATGGCCAGAAGCGGCATTGCTGGAAATGCTGCGCCGAGCCACGCCTTATGCCGACCTGGACCAGGGGCAGTATCAGGCCCTGCTGCACATGCTCGCCGAAGGTTTCAATGGCCGCCAGGGACTGCGCAGCGCCTATCTGCACCGTGATGCCCTGACCCGCATCCTACGCGGGCGCCGGGGCGCAAAGCTGACCGCGGTCACCAGCGGCGGGACCATTCCCGACAACGCCGACTACAGCGTTTTGCTGGAACCCCAGGGCCTGAACATCGGCAGCGTCAACGAAGACTTCGCCGTCGAGAGCATCGCCGGCGACGTGTTCCAGTTGGGCAACACCTCCTATCGCATCCTGCAGGTGGAGACTGGCAAGGTGCGGGTCGAGGACGCCCAGGGCCAGCCGCCGAACATTCCCTTCTGGCTCGGCGAGGCCCCGGGGCGCAGCGCCGAATTGTCCAGCGCCGTGGCGCGTCTGCTGGCCCAACTGGACGCCCTGCTCGGCGCGACCCCGGGCCAACTGCAAGGCGCCATCGACTGGTTGCACAGGGAGCTTGGCCTGAACCGCTCCAGCGCCGAACAACTGGTGGATTACCTGGCCCCAGCGCGCCTGGCCCTGGGCGCACTGCCGTCCCAGGACACGCTGATCATGGAGCGTTTCTTCGACGAGTCCGGCGGCACCCAACTGGTGCTCCACAGCCCCTTCGGCAGCCGTATCAACCGCGCTTGGGGCCTGGCCCTGCGCAAGCGTTTCTGCCGCACCTTCAATTTCGAATTGCAGGCCGCCGCCAGCGAAGACGCGATTGTCCTGTCGCTGTCCACCAGCCACAGCTTTGCTCTGGACGACGTCTGGCACTACCTGCACAGCAACAGCGCCGAACACATCCTTATCCAAGCCCTGCTGGATGCCCCGTTGTTCGGCGTGCGCTGGCGCTGGAACGCCGGCGTTGCCCTGGCCCTGCCGCGCTACAGCAGCGGACGCAAAGTGGCACCGCAGATCCAGCGGATGAAAAGCCAGGACCTGATCGCCAGCGTGTTCCCTGACCAGATCGCCTGCCTGGAAAACCTCGCCGGCGAGCGCGAGATCCCCGACCACCCGCTGGTGCAGCAAACCCTCGATGACTGCTTGCACGAGGCCATGGACAGCGACGGCTGGTTGAACCTGCTGCGGCGCATGGAACAGGGCCAGGTGCGCCTGCTCAGCTGCGACCTGCCGGCCCCCTCGCCGCTGGCGGCGGAGATTCTCAGCGCCAAGCCCTACACCTTTCTCGACGATGCGCCCCTGGAGGAACGTCGTACCCAGGCGGTACTGGCCCGACGCTGGAGCGACCCGCAAGCCACGGACAACCTCGGTGCCCTGGATGCCGGCGCCATTGCTGCAGTGGCCGAAGAGGCCTGGCCCAGCCCAGCCAATAGCGATGAGATGCACGAGGCGTTGATGAGCCTGGCCTGTATCAGCGAGGTGGAAGCCCAGGCCAATGCCCATTGGCCGCAGTGGCTGCAAACCCTGGCAGCAAATGGCCGTGCCTGCCGCTTGCAGACCGGGACCGAGGGTGGCTTGTGGCTGGCGCTGGAGCGCATCAACTGCCTGTGCGCGCTGTACCCCCAGGCCTCCTTGCAGCCTGCACTGCAAGCGGTGCCCGGTTTCGATCAAGCCTGGGACACGGAGCCTGCGCTGGTGGAGGTGATTCGCGCCCGACTCAGTGGTTTTGCGCCCCTGACCCTAGCCCAGATCGCCGCGCCCCTGGCGCTGCCTCACGGACAGGTCAGCCAGGCCCTGGTCCAGCTTGAGACTGAGGGCTATGTGCTGCGCGGCCGTTTCAGCCCGGGCAGCCTGGAGGAACAATGGTGCGAACGACACCTGCTGGCGCGGATTCATCGCTACACGGTAAAACGCCTGCGTCGGGAGATCGAGCCCGTGGCGCTGCAGGACTTCATGCGGTTTCTGTTCGACTGGCAGCACCTGTCCCCACGCACCCAAGGTCAGGGCAGCGCCATGCTGGCCGAAGTGGTCCAGCAGTTTGAAGGCTATCCGGCCGCCGCTGCAGCCTGGGACAGCGACTTGCTGCCGTCACGGTTGAAGGACTACTCGGCAAATTGGCTGGACGAGTTGTGCCGCAGCGGCAAAGTGGCCTGGAGCCGCATCAACAGCGGCAAGACCACCAGCAATGCTTTGCGCAGTACCCCGATCGTATTGCTGCCACGCGCCCAAATAGCACTCTGGAGTGGCTTGCCCTGCCCCACCGCCAGCCATGAGCGGTCACCCAAGGCACAGAAAGTCCACGCGGTGCTGAGCCAGCAGGGCGCGCTGTTTTTCGATGAGCTGCTGCATGAGACTCATCTGCTGCGCAGCGAACTGGAGAGCGTGCTGCAAGAGTTGGTGGGCGCTGGACAGGTGAACGCTGACAGCTTCGCCGGGCTGCGGGCCTTGATCACCCCGGCGAGCAAACGCCAGAACCGCAGCAGCCGACGGGGACGCGGAGCCTTTGTCGGCGGCATGGACGATGCCGGCCGCTGGGCTTTACTGCGTCGTTCATCGAACCAGGACTCGGCGGCCACTCTGGAGCATGTGGCCAGGACGCTGCTGCGGCGCTACGGCGTGGTCTTCTGGCGCTTGCTGGAACGCGAGGCAGATTGGCTGCCCAGCTGGCGCGAACTGCTACGCACTTTCCATCGCCTGGAAGCGCGCGGCGAGATCCGTGGCGGACGTTTTGTCAGCGGCCTGGCCGGTGAGCAATTCGCCTTGCCGGAAGCCATCCCAGTGCTGCGCGAAGTCCGTCGCCGCCCCCATGACGGCAGCCTGATCGCAGTCTGCGGCGTGGACCCGCTGAACCTGGCGGGCACCCTGTTGCCCGGCCCCAAGGTGCCGGCGCTGAGTGGCAACCGCCTGGTGTATCGCGACGGTCTACCGGCCGCCGCCGATATCGCCGGCGCCCAACACTTCTGGGTCGAGCTGGAAGCACAGGACGCCCAGGCCCTGCGCAACAAGCTGGTACAGCGCTAAGCCCATGCATTGATTCCTGGCTCTCGCCACCGCCCAAGGACGGGACGGGACTACTGCGCCCGGCCGGCAGCCGCCGGAGAAACGCCGAAACGGTTGCGGTATTCACTGGGGACCAGGCCGGTGATTTTCTTGAACAGGCTGCGAAAGGTCGCCGGGTCCTGGTAACCCACCGTCCAGGCAATGTGATCGATGGTGCCGTTGGTGAACTCGAGCATTTCCCGAGCCTTGCCCACCCGCAGGTGCTGGCAGTACTGGGTTGGCTTGAGGCCAGTGGCTGCGCGAAAACGCCGCAACAGGGTGCGCTCTTCAAGCCCCGCCTGTTGCGCCATCACCGGCAGTGATACATCCACTGCGCCATTGGCCTGCAGCCAGTGCTGCAGCTTGAGAATCGCACCATCGCCGTGATTGAGGATCGGGGCGAAGTTGCTGCCGCACTGGCTGGCGCTGTCGCTGTGTTCCATCACCAGAAAACGTGCGGTGGCACTGGCGATGCTTGGCCCCAGCAAGCGGTCCACCAGGCGCAGGCCCAACTCGGCCCACGCCATCAGCCCGGCCGTGGTGATCAGGTCACCGTCATCGACGATGGGTTGATCGGCCGCAAGCCGCACCTGTGGATAACGCGCGGCGAAGGCCTTCGCAGAGGTCCAATGGGTGGTAGCACTGCGGCCATCAAGCAGGCCGCTTTCGGCCAACAGGATCGAGCCCACGCAGACACCGCCCAGGGTGGCGCCGGCCGCATGTTGCTGGCGCAACCAATTCATCAGGGCGGTGGATGACTGACTGCTGGAGAAACCGGCCAGTGACGGCGGGATCACCACCGCCAGCAAGCCCTCGGAGGCGTCTGCCAGACTGTCATAGATTCGCGTCGGGGCTTGCTCGCCGGACGCCTGCCAATGGCTGACGCGTAACCGCGGCAACTGCGCCAGAGGCTGTTCACTGGCAACACGATTGGCCACTTCGAACAGGTCAGTCAGACCATGTACCGCGGCCATCTGTACCCCGGGATACAGCAGTACGCCCAGTTCGGCGACGGTGCCTTGAATGCCCACTGTCAGTTTTCCCCCTGTTAATGTCGATGCGGCCAATCCTCGAAGAGACCTGGGATAACGATACTGAGCCCCACGTCAACCACTCCCTAGGAGGCAATACCATGGCCAAACAGGCGCTCATCGTAATCGATATCCAGAATGACTACTTCGCCAACGGCAAGTGGCCGCTGGTCGGGGTCGATGCCGCGGCAGACAACGCCGCCAGGCTGATTCAGGCCTTTCGCCAACAGGCGCAACCCGTGGTGCACATTCGTCACGAATTCACCTCCGACAGCGCCCCCTTCTTCACCCCAGGCTCCGAGGGGGCTCGCTTGCACTCCAAGGTGCTGAATCGCGCCGACGAACCCGTGGTGCTCAAGCACTTCGTCAATTCGTTCCGGGAAACCGAACTGCAGGCGATCCTCCAGCAACAGGGCATCGATGAACTGGTGATCGTCGGCAACATGAGCCACATGTGCGTGGAAGGCACCGCCCGGGCCGCTGCTGACCTGGGCTATCCGGTGAAGGTGATCCACGATGCCTGTGCCACCCTCGACCTGGAGTTCAATGGCCAGCGAGTGCCGGCTGCACAGGTTCATAGCACAGTGATGGCGGCCCTGGCGTTCGCCTACGCCAGCGTCCTGTCCAGCGAGGAATTCCTCGCCGCGCAGCGAGCCACTTCGATCTGAGTCTAGGGCTGCACCCATGGGTTGCCTGACACGTGCAGGCAACCTGCCTGAAACTTGCCTGCGGCATGAAACTGACAATGCTGAGGGTTGGATAAAGAACAACTTAGCCAGCAAATACACGAATGATTCTTATTATTGAATGTCGACACCTCCAGCTACTTCCTGGATCTAACAACTCTGTTGAAACGAGCAAATAAATGAGCGGATTAACAAATCGCCTACTCAATAGCTGACTAATAGCCATCAACGGTAGATTTATTATTTAAAATTCTGATTTGAAATATAAGAACACCCACCTCCGACCTCATAACTTCGCCTCTTATCAATCCCCACGCTTACTTCCTATGGTTACTGAAATTTAATATACCAAAAGCTCATACCATCTATAGCGAATCCAAGAAAACCCCTGAATCCTCCGTATTCATTAGCCATTAACGCCTCCAATCCAGGCGCTACCAACCCAATCTACAAGGGGGCTTGCAAGGCAATGAGTACGCACCTCCTGCACTTTTTCACCCCGTCACAAAAACACCTCGCACGCCAGCTTATTCGGCTTACTTGCAAAACCCTCGGCCTTGGCTAAGTTGATAGCTACTCGCCACTGAAGTGCTCTTCAGCCGCTAGAAAACCAATAAGAACAGTTGAGGAACTCAATAACCGAACGCCATCCCTGCCTTACCAGCTGACACTGACACGGAATTAGTCATATCAATCAAGAGGGACGCTTGATGAAGCGCAGCTCGTTGCCTCGTGCCTTCTCGTTGAAAGGTACAGCTGAAAACTACTGGCTCTCGTTATTGCTGTTTTCGACCCTGGTGGTCGCCAGCTTCCTGCTGTTTGAACAGCAGATCCAACAGATGCTGCATCACTTGGGCAGTTTCCTTCCTACCGACCCACTGCAACGTACCAGCCTGGCCCTGTTACTGGTGGCCTTGCTAGCGCTGGATGTGCTGTTGCCGGTGCCCTCCAGCCTGGTGGCCCTGCTGGCCGTGGCGGCCCTGGGCGCGATCGGCGGCTATCTAGTGATCTTCATCGGCCTGTGCCTGGGGGCCTGCCTGGGCTATTGGCTGGGAGCTGGCTACTTTCGCCTGCTGTCCAGTTGGCTGGGGCTCAGGACCTGGCAACCCGGGCAGATGGCCTACCGCCTCAGTACCTTGTCGCTGATTTGCCTGCGTGGCGTTCCGGTGCTGGCAGAAACCTCAGTGCTGGCCGCCGGCATGCAGCGCTATCCATTGCGCCAGTTCCTGCTGGTCACCACCCTGGCCAACGCCGGGCTGGCCCTGGCCTACGCCGCCATCGGCAGTTTACTGGTGGAACAGGATGCCCTGCTGGCAACCATTCTCGCCAGCATGGTCCTGCCGGGGCTGTTCCTGGGAGCCCGCAGCCTGCTGAGAACCCGCACCGCGCAGCCTGAGATCGACCAGGCACGCCCTCTGGAGGGCCGCTTCGAGGTCAGCTACCACTACCCGGTGCTGTTCACCGACCACATCTTCCAGGCGGACAATCCTTGCCTGCATCAACAACTCACCCAGCAGCACCAGGGACGAACCACGGTTCTGGTGTTTGTCGATGAACAAATGCTGCAGTGCTCACCACAGTTACCGCAACAGATCGGCGACTATTTCAGCACCCATGCCACCGACCTGCACCTGCAAGCCGCACCCATTGCGGTACCGGCGGGAGAGTTGAGCAAAACCCCGGCCGTCCTCCAACGCTTGTATACGCACATGCTCGAGCATGGCCTGGACCGCCATTGCTATGTACTGGCCGTGGGTGGCGGTGCGGTGCTGGACGCCGTGGGCTACGCCTGCGCCACTTTCCACCGAGGCATGCGCCTGATCCGTATCCCGACTACGGTACTGGCCCAGAACGATGCCGGTATCGGGGTGAAAAACGGCATCAACGCCTTCGGCCAGAAGAACCTGCTGGGAGCCTTCTACCCGGCTACGGCGGTGATCAATGACTTCCAGTTGCTGCTCAGCCTGTCGCATCGGGACCAGATAGCCGGCCTGGCCGAGGCGGTGAAAGTCGCGGTGATCAAGGACGCGGCTTTCTTCCTGTGGATGGAGCAGCAGGCCGAGGCCCTGGGCAGCTTCGAACACGGCGCCAGCCGCTACGCTATCCGGCGCTGCGCCGAGCTGCATCTGGGCCATATCACCGGGGCCGGCGACCCCTTCGAGCGAGGCAACGGCCGGCCCCTGGACTACGGGCACTGGGCCGCCCACAAGTTGGAAAACCTCAGCCAGCATCGCTTGCGCCATGGCGAGGCGGTGGCGGTGGGCATGGCTTTGGATGCGCTCTATGCCAACGCCATCGGCCTGCTCTCCAACACCGAAACCCAGCGCCTGCTGCAACTGCTGGACAAGCTCGGCTTCAACCTCTGCCCCGCGGAACTGAGCTTGAAGGATAACCAGGGACGCTCCCTGGTCCTGCTGGGGCTGGAAGAGTTCCGCCAGCATCTTGGAGGGCAGCTGTCGATTCCGATGCTCAACCGCGTGGGCCAGTCCATCGATGTGCACCACATTGACCTGTCGCTGATGGAGCAGGCACTGCTGCGCCTGGCCAGTTTCGGCGGACCGGACTTCGCCTGGAGCGAGGGCTGTGCGCAATGAGCCATTCCTCACTGACCACCTGGCTAACCCTGGGACGGGTCTCCAACCTGCCGACGGTGTGGACCAATGCCCTGGCCGCCGCACTGCTGGCCAGCAGCGCCACCACCCTGGCGCCGCCCTCACCGCTGGTCTGGACCTTGTTGCTGGTGGCGCTGTCGGCGCTGTACCTGGCAGGCATGCTGCTCAACGACCTGCTGGATGCCGACTGGGACCAGCAGCACCACAACCCGCGCCCGATTGTCCTCGGCCTGGTCAGTCGCACCCAGGTGAGCCTAGCCACCGCCGCACTGTTGCTGCTGGCGATGCTCTCGGTGCTGGGGCTCAGTCACTTGATCGCCCAGCCGCACTGGCTGCTGGCCAGCGCCGGCTTGTTGCTGCTGTTTATCCTGGCCTACAACCTGCTGCACAAAAACTACCCACACAGCGTCTGGCTGATGGGCGGCTGCCGCTCGGCCCTGTACCTGACCGCCGCCGCCAGCCTCGCCATGCCGCCGCAGCCCCTGTGGCTGTGCGCCGCGCTGCTGGGTACCTACATCGCCGGCCTGACCTATCTGGCCCGACTGGAACATCGCAACCAACTGCTCAGCCGCCTGCCGCTGCTGCTCATGCTCAGCCCCCTGGCCCTGGCAGCCTATGCCGACAACAGCGTGTTCTGGCTGGTCCTGTTGCTGTGGCTCGGCTGGTTGGGCTGGCACTACCGGCGCCACCTGGCCAACCCGCAACAACGGCAGATCCGCGCCTTCATCGGTGCCGGCCTGGCCGCCCTGCCGCTGTTCGATGCCTTGGTACTGGCCCTGGCCAATCAACCCCTGGGCAGCCTGCTGTGCGTGCTGGTGTTTTTCCTGCTTCCCCACCTTCAACGCTGGATCAAGCCGACATGACCATGGACGTCATTTCCCCCACCGCGCCCC
This sequence comes from Pseudomonas sp. Fl5BN2, assembly GCF_009908205.1. NCBI lineage: Bacteria > Pseudomonadati > Pseudomonadota > Gammaproteobacteria > Pseudomonadales > Pseudomonadaceae > Pseudomonas > Pseudomonas sp. Fl5BN2. Next base: position 219,131 of record NZ_JAAARL010000008.1, read on the forward strand.
CGCTAGCCATCCGTCATGAAGCCTTTGCCCAGCGGCGCCGGCTACTCGATGGGCAACTCGACGACAACCGCCGCCACTGGTGGCTGGAGGCCCTTGAGCAATTGGCCCGGCAGCCGTCGGCCAATACCCTGGTGCTGCTCAGCAGTCAGTGCAAGCGCCACCTCGGCGACGAACCGGTGCCCAATAGCCAAGGCTGGACCCGCACCCAACTGGCTCGTGCGCTGCTCTTGGCGCAACTCCTCGAACAGCAGGCTGGCGCCGATCAGCTGGGCCTGCTGCGCCAGCTGTTTCTCTGGGGCGACGATCAGGAGAAAAGCGTGCTGCTCAAGGTCCTGGATGACCTGGATACAACCGGCCTCAATCTGGATCTCGCGCTCCAGGCAGGACGCACCAACAACCGCGAAGTGTTCGCGGCCATCGCCCTGGACAACCCCTTCCCCGCTCAGCATTACCACGACCGGGCATTCCATCAGTTAGTGCTCAAGAGCTTGGGCATGGGCCTGGACAGCCGCCGGATCAACGGCCTGGCCCAGCGTCGCAGTGTCGACCTCAACCAGCTGGCGCTGGACCTGATGGAAGAACAATTGGCCGCCGAACGCGCCGTCTCCGACGGGCTGCCCCAGGCCATCGCCTTCGAACTCTTGAGCCAGGCCCAGCGCCAGCGTCTGCGCGGGCTGTGCCAGCAGCGACGACTGCCACCGCACTGGCTCGAACATCTTGCGAGCGACACCTGAACCACCTCAGGCCGGACCTCATCACTGTTTTTCTACCGCCACATCAGGGACTCACCATGCCGAAGTACTTCGACCCGCATATCCATATGGTCAGCCGCACCACCGACGACTACCAGAACATGGCCGCCGCCGGGATCACCGGGGTGATCGAGCCAGCCTTCTGGCAGGGCCAGGCGCGCACCAGCGTCGGCAGCTTCATCGACTATTTCGACACCCTGCTGGGCTGGGAGCGCTTTCGCGCCAGCATGTTCGGCATCCATCACTTCTGCACCATTGGCCTCAATCCCAAGGAAGCCAACGACCTGTCGGTGGCCAACGAAGTACTGGAGATCCTGCCGCGCTACCTGGTCAAGGACGGCGTGGTGGCAGTAGGTGAAATCGGCTATGACGACATCACGCCGGAGGAGGACCGGTTTCTCGCCGCGCAACTGGAACTGGCCAAACAGTTCAACTTGCCGGTGCTGGTGCACACCCCGCACCGGGACAAGATCGGTGGCACCAAGCGCACCCTGGCAGTGATCCGCGAAGTGGCCATCGCCGAGCACCTGGTGATCATCGATCACCTCAACGAACTGACCCTGCCGCTGGTACTCGATAGCGACTGCTGGCGTGGGCACTCCATCTACCCCAATACCAAGATGTCGGAACAGCGCATGGTGGCCCTGCTCAAGGAGTACGGCACCGAGAAAATGGTGGTCAACAGCGCTGCCGACTGGGGCATCAGCGATCCGCTCAAGGTGCCCAAGACCGGCCAGGCCATGCTCGCCGCCGGGTTCACCGAGGCCCAGGTGGAACAGGTGCTGTTCCACAACCCGGTGGATTTTTTCGCCCAGAGCGGGCAGTTGGACAAACAACTGGTGAGCACCCCACTGCCTATCGACCAACGCCGCCAATGGCAGGAAAACTCCGCCCTGCGGGGCCAGGACCCGGTGGTCAAATGAGCACACGGGCCGGCTGGAGCGCCGCGCAGATCGGTTACTGCAGCAACGTGCACCCGGCCCGGGACGTGGCCGGCCTGCGGCTATCAATTCAGGAGCACTTCCAGGAAGTACGCCGTCAGCGTGGGCTGGCGGTGCAGGACAGCGGCCTGTGGATCAGCGCCCAGGCCGCCGCCGAACTGCAGCAACCAGAAGTGTGTGCGGCATTCCTCGACCAGTTGCGTGACTGCGGGTTGCGCCTGACATCCCTCAACGGTTTTCCCTACGGCCAGTTTCATCAGGGTGCTGTGAAGGCCGAGGTCTATCGGCCGACCTGGGCCGAGCCGCAGCGCCTGGAATACAGCCTGCAACTGGCCAGGTTCCTCGCCATCGCCTTGCCTCTGGACTGCCATCAAGGGGTGATTTCCAGCGTGCCCCTCGGCTATGCCGCCACCTGGGACGACGAGCAGCAGCAACGGGCCGAAGACCATTTGCGGCAACTGACCGCCGAGCTGGCCAGCCTGCATCGGCACAGCGGCAAGAAAATCGTGGTGTGCCTGGAGATGGAGCCGGACTGCGTGCTGGAAAACACAGAGCAGGCCATCGCCTTTTTCAAACGCTGGCAAGCCACCGATCCCCATCACAGCTATCTCGCCCTGTGCTTCGATGTCTGCCACCAGGCGGTGCTCTTCGAGGACTGCTACCAGTCGCTGCAACGGCTGCTGCAGGCGCGCATACCGGTGGGCAAGATCCAACTGTCCAACGCGCTGATCTGCCACCTGCCGTTCGCTGACCGTCAACGCCGCGAGCAGGTGCTGCAGGCCCTGGGCAACTTCGCCGAAGCCACCTACCTGCATCAGGTGAAAGCCCGGGACATCGAGGGACAATTGCTGGCCTGGGCCGATCTGCCAGCGGCACTGCAAGCCGTGGAGGCGACGCAGGGGCAATGCCCTGAGTTGCGGATTCACTTCCACGTGCCCTTGTTCAGCGAGCAGTTCCTGCTGACGGAGCTCAGTGGCAGTCAACAGGCCCTGATGCAGACCTTCGACTTCCTGGCCGCGCATCCGCATTTCCAGCCGGTACTGGAGGTGGAAACCTACAGCTGGAATGTTTTGCCCGGTGCCCTGCGCCCGGACACTCAGCACGCCCTGCTGCAAGGCATAGCGGCGGAGTTGCAATGGGTCGAAGGCCAGTTGCGCCAACGGCATTTGCTGCGTGCGCAGTCCACCTCTCAGGAGGCGCATGCCCATGCCCACTGAGCGCCTGCGCCAACCCTTGCTGCTGATCAACGTGGTTGGGCTCACGCCGAGCTTGTTGGGACCGGCCACACCACGGATCAACGCCCTGCTGCGACGCGCGAAAATGGCCAAGCTGCAACCGGTGTTCCCCGCCGTGACCTCGACTGTACAGGCCTCGATCCTCACCGGGCTGGCGCCGTCGGAGCACGGTATCGTCGGCAACGGTTGGTATTTTCGTGATCAGGCCGAAGTGCGTTTCTGGCTGCAGCCCAATGCGCTGATCCAGGGTGAAAAGGTCTGGCAGACCCTGCAACGGGAAATCCCCGGCCTGCGCTGCAGCCAGCTGTTCTGGTGGTTCAACATGTACGCCCAGGTGGACGCGGCCATTACCCCGCGGCCGCACTACCCGGCCGACGGGCGCAAGATGTTCGGCCTCTATTCGTCGCCGCCGGGCCTGCATGAACGCATCGAACAGCAGATCGGCGAGTTCCCTTTTCCGAGCTTCTGGGGCCCGGCCGCGGGGATCGCCTCCAGCCGCTGGATCGTCGACTGCGCCATCGCCGAGTTCCAGATCAGCCGCCCCGACCTGCAGCTGATCTACCTGCCGCACCTGGATTACAGCCTGCAACGCCTAGGGCCAGAGCACCCGTCCATCAGTGACGAAGTGCAGGCCATCGACCATGAAGTCGGACGCCTGCTGGACTTTGCCGAGCAGCAAGGCGCGGCGGTGATGCTGCTCTCCGAATACGGCATCGAGCCGGTACAGCAGTCCATTTCCATCAACCGCCTACTGCGTGAACAAGGCTTGCTTGAGGTACGCCGTTCCTTGAGCTGGGAGTTGCTCGACCCCGGCGCCAGCGCCGCCTTTGCCGTGGCCGACCACCAGATCGCCCACGTTTACGTGCGCCAGCCTGCGGATGTCGCCCGGGTCAAGGCGCTGTTGCAGAGCCACCCCGGCATCGAGCAGGTGCTGGATAAAACCGAGCAGCGGGCCTGGCAGCTCGATCATCCGCGCAGTGGTGAATTGGTGGCGGTGGCCGCTCCGGGCTCCTGGTTCGATTACTACTACTGGTTCGACGACCGCCTGGCCCCGGATTTCGCCCGCACCGTGGATATCCACCGTAAACCGGGCTACGACCCGCTGGAATTGTTCATCGACCCGGCGATCCGCTTTCCCAAACTGCGGGTCGCCCGCCGCCTGCTACAGAAAAAGCTCGGCTTTCGCTACTACATGGACCTGATTCCCCTGGACACCCGACTGATTCGCGGCAGCCATGGACGCTTGCCGAGCAACGACCAGGTCGGGCCCCTGCTGATCACCGATTGTGATTTACCACTGCCGGAGTACCTGCCGGCCACTGCGGTAAAGCAACTGCTCCTAGAGCATTTCCTAGGGCGCCCCTATGACGACACGGCTCAGGCCAAGGAGATTCCATGCGGCGAACCATCCCTATAGCAGTGCTCAGCCTGTTGAGCGGTTTCGCTCAAGCTCAGAGCACCTTTGATTGCAGCACCTTCCTCAACTTCGCAGGTAATCCGGCCGGCACCCTGACGACCTTCAAGCAGAGTCCAGAAACCATGGCCTGGAACTGGTTCGTCTGCCTCAACCAGCCGGTCAGCGCCGGTAATACACAGCGGGTCTGGGAAGCCTTCAAGCCTTCCGAGCAGGTTTATCAGAGCGAGGGCCAGCCGCCCCTGCCCTACGCCCAGCGCGAACCAGTACCAGCCCAGGTGCTGCAACTGGCGCAAAGCCAGGGCATGGACCCCAAGGGTGCGTTCCAGAACCTGGGCAGCGACAACGATGGCAGCACCGACAACGGCACCCAGCAAGTCGATGGCCTGGTCCTGCAAATGGGCAACCAGGTGCCCGAGGCGCAACGCGGCCAGTCGGTACGCTTCCACCTGATGATGGGCCAGGACACTTTCAACCTCATCGTCGACAAAGAGCTTTACAACCGCAACGGCATTGCCGCACTGACCAGCGACCTGGACTTCCCCGCCACCGCCTGGGAGTTGAAAACCGCTTGGCTGTGGATCGCCCTCGACCAGGCGTTCAAGACCACGCTGAGCCGGGACGGCTACTACATCACCCAGGCCTACTACGTCGACAAGAAAGGCCAGTATCAGGTCGGCTATGCCGCCCTCAGCGGCATGCACGTGATCAACAAACTGACCCCGGACTGGGTCTGGACCACCTTCGAGAACGTCAACAACAGCAAATACACGGTCACCAACGATATGCCGGCCAAGCCGATGACCAACATCACCGGCCCCACCCCATTGGCCCAACCAGTCAATGCCAGCTTCCAGCAGCAGTACCCGGCGCTGGGGCAGTACGAACTGATCGGCGTGCAATTCGACCAGCACCAGCCACAACCCAAACTACTGGCCAACTCGCAAATGGAGTCGGCGTTCCAGAGTCATTCATCGTGCCTGGCCTGCCACAACACCGCGGCCTACTCGAAGCAGAACAGCTTCTTCAATTTCGCCCTGCCCGAGAATGACGGCATCGTCTATCCCACCAGCGTGCTGCCGGCCTCCGACTTTGTCGGTTATCAGAAACTGGATTACGTCTGGTCGCTCAAACGCGCCCAGTGGAAACGCTAAGGAGCAGCCCATGAGCGTCTTGAACTTTCCCCGGATCTACCTCAACGGCCATATGTTCTGGAACCCGCCAACAGCCAACAACAACGACGTGTATCCACTGTATGACGCCGTGAAGATGCAGATGAACTGGCCGTTCCTGTCCTACTACGACATCAACGACAAGAACGCCAACACCGAGCTTATGCCCTGGAGCATCGCCCCACTGGCTTATGCAAACGTCCCCGATTATGTGCTCCAGGTACCAGGTAACGGCGACCCCACCCACTATCCGATGATTCCCGCGGAGTGGGACCTGTTCGGCGACAACGCCTGTGGCACGGTCGACTACAACCCCACCCATTCGGTGATCATCGGCGGCGAGTTCCAGGCCAACAGCTACATCGACCAGGACTCGCTGATCCGGAAGAACTTCCAACTGCTGGGCAACCCCTTTGGCAGTAGCGCACCCACTCCGGCACGCTTTGTCGATGTCAGCCCCTGGCAAAACACCTTCACCGCCTTGTACTTCGACAAGCTGGTGCTGGGGGACGAAAACTGCGGCCTGACCCTGAACCGGCAATACCGCATGCTCGATCGCTTCCTCAACTTCAATTGGGGAGCTTTTGGCGGCCTCAACTACGTCACCACCACCTGGCAGACCTGTTTCTCGAGAGAGAATCTGCAATGGGTGGTGAGCGATTCAAAGCTGCTGCAGACCCTGCAACAGGAAATGATCAAGCAGAACGCCAAGGGGCTGATGTTCAGGTTCAGCACCTACCTGACCTTTTACGACAAGAACCAGATCTTCAATAATTATCCCAAGGTGGACACTCGCACCCAGAGTGGCCAGGCTGATCTGCAGGCGATGTATCAGAAGGGCCTGGACAACGTCGCCGACATTTTCTTCAACCCCGCTTATAGCCGCACCGCGGGCACCTTGGGCTTGTGGTTCGAAGACGAGTTTCCCACGGCGCCGGCCGGCCGGCGCTTGGTGGCCAAGAATCCGGTTCCGCTCCAGCCTCACATCAACCCCAAAGCCCCAACCAGCATGACCCTGGGAGTGATCAGCGCCGAAGTCCACGACAGCACGCTGTCTCTGGACCTGGGCAATACCTTTCCGTTTTATCCCCTCACGGACAGCGTTAAGACTATCCCGGTGGCAGAGAAATTTACCGCGGGCAGCTATCAAGTTGGGGTCAGGGAGAACAATGGTCCCTTCCAGTCCGTGGCCAGCTTCGGCTTCGAGCAGTATCAGCAGGCGGCCTTCGACAAGCGTGCCGGGCTGCTGGATCTACCTCTCAGCACCGATGCCCAGAACCTGTTGCAAAAAGGTCGCCTGGAGTTGCAGTTGCAGGCCAGCCCCAGCGTAACGGCCGCCACCCAGCAGCAATGGACCGCAGAGGTCATCGAAAGCGGCAGCTTCATCGATGTCGGCGACAACCGCACCCTGAACATCATGGTGCAAGAAAATGGCCTGCCCGCGAAGGCCGGTGTCGGGCTGTGGGTCGCTGAATATGACAACGCCTTCATGCTGACCACCAGCAACTACTACATGGCGTTCAGCAACCAGGCCAACTTCAAACTCTTCGATGACTTTCCGTCACATCGCGAGGATAACCAGGCCGCATTGCCACAGTTCATCGACAGCGAGGCGGTCGCCAGTTTCCGGACTATCGGCAGTGGCCGCAAACTCAAAGCGATCCTGAAACCTGCCAGCGTCCAGGAACTGGAGCAGGGAATCCCGGTGAACTATCAGGATTACCTGCAGACCCCGGCCGCGGTGAACTTGCGACCCTGCCTGCAGTTCAGCAACGCCACCGCCATGAGCGGCACCCTCAACGACAACCTGAGCGACACGGTGAACTACAGCTTGGTGCGTATCCAGACCAACGACCAGGGCATCGCTCAACTGACGGTCAAAGCCGTGGCCCCTGGTTTCCCGACCCTGCGTTTCTTTATCGAGGAAAACGGCAAACGTCCGACGATCCCCTTCAGTTTCAGCTTCTTCGACGCCTACGCCGACTTCCTCTCGCCGTTACGCGTACTGCCCCAGGAGCCGCTACTGCAGGGGGAGTTCATCAGTTACTGGAACGAGATCTACAAGGATAAGAATGCCGGCGTGCGAATCTGGAACGAATTCATCTTCCCGCGCATCTTGCAGCCCTTCTATTACCTCTACCCGATCATGAACAAGTTCATGCCGCTCAATTCGCTGCAGCGCATCGAAGGGGCAGTGGACCAGTTGATCAGGCTGATCAGCAAGCCGTACCAGGAGGAAAGCACCCTGGCGATGCCCATTACCCGGGACATGCCCCAGAGCCGGCGCAACGTACTGGAGATCTGGGCCAGGGACCTGGTGAAACAGGGCTATCCGCCAATGCCACTGAACCCGGCTGACTACCCGCAGACCTGATCCCTCAACGTCACGCAAAGGAGCTCCGGGTGGCCTGTAGGGCACCCGGTTTTTCAAAGGAGTGTCAGATGAAATCCCGAATCCTGAATCGCCTGCTGATGGCTGCCGTGCTGTTGTGTGGCAGCCAGACACTGTGGGCCCAGAAATACCCCGACAATGTCTACTTCAACATGGGCGTGCACAACACCAAGGGTTGCAACGCCCTAACCAATAACTGCATCGCCAAGCGCCAGGCCGGTGAGCCGGCTGACCCTCTCTTTCCGGCGACCTGGGTCAGCAACTGGACCATGTACCGGGTCACCGCCAACTATGAAAAGAACCCGCCGCCCTACAGCAACCCGCCCAGTACCCTGCAACCTTCCGACTACACCGTGTCTCAAGGCACCAGCTACTACGACAACAATTATGTCCCGGCCGACAAAGACGGCACTGGGGCGATGATGGAACACTACGAGAAGTACTGCCTGCCGATCTTCCCGATCAAGGACAACAACTACACCTGCTCCTTCATTTCCCTGGGCAACAAGGCCTACTTTCTCACCTACCCCGAGGATCGGCCCAAGGACATGCCAGCCTGCTGCATGTTCTCGCCGATGAATCACCCGCCGCGCCAGGATTTCATCAAGCACCTGCCCTATAGCGCCGCCCGCAGCCAGCATCTCGATGCCAGCGTGCAGGCCTACGCGTTGGAGATCCCGGTCAAACCTAGCCCGATCCTGTTCGGCTATGCCTTCAACAAACAGGCCACCAGCGACGGGCCTGGACAACCGAGCTACAAGCACCCGCAGTCGTTCTACTTCTCCGGCGATACCAGCATCGCCAACGCGCCTATCGTCAGCCAGAACTACGTCAACTTCCTGATCGCCAAACCGGACCCGGCAAAGACCTGGGACCTGGTGGCGAAGATGTGCCCAGCCAGCCCACCCGACTGCCAGCTGTTCGTACCGCCGCCATCGCTGGACAACGGCGCCCGGCCACAGTGGAACCAGCTTCTGCAATCCCAACCCTGAACCCTGATCATGATGAGGGATAGCCATGAACAGACTATTGCACTTCACCTTGCTGTTTCTCGGCCTGGCGAGTCTGCCGGCGCTGGCCCAGGCGGCCCAGGACATCGACCTGAACTGCCATCCGCCAAGCGCCGCCCCTGACGCCAGTGCTGGTCAGGAGGCGTTCGATCGCTACAGCTGGCAGATGTTCGTCGCCCTGAACTGGCCCGCTCAGACGGGGCAGCGCGGACAGCCCGACTGTTCGGCGGCCCTGGGCAGTCGCGGTCAGACGGTCTGGCAAACCTACAAGGGGGTGCATGAGATCTTCCTGCCTGAAGGGCGGTCTCCCGGCCCCTGGAACTCGCCACTGCTGGCCAAGAAACTGAGCCTGATCAACATCGCCGGGCGAAAGAACATGGCGACCGCAAACTCCGACAACCAGGCCGTCGGCGGCTGGCTGATCGACCAGAACGGCAAACCCACTTACTACGAGATTGCCGCCAACGAGCTCTCCTACAACTACATCGTTGCCAACCAGTTCTACAACGCCGATGTCGTGGCCAAGGCCGGCAACATTACATTTCCCAACGCAACCAGCGAGATCAAGTCCAGTTGGCGGGTGCTCACCCAGCAGGATGACAGCAGCCGTTACCTGCAAATGCCGGCCAAGATCACCACCTACAACGACAAGGGCGTAGCCAATGGCACAGAGCAAGCCACGCTGGGCCTGGTAGGGCTGCATATCGTCAACAAGGCCGAAGGTTACCCCCAGTGGATCTGGTCGACCTTCGAGCAGGTCGACAACGTACCGCCCAAAGTCCAGTCAGGAAACCAGTGGGTCAATCAACCGGTGCCGGGGGTGAAATACTCCTATTTCAACGTCAGCGCCCCCGCCAACACCCTCAACCAGTCCCCCTGTGACTGGACCCTGCAGAATGGCCAGATGACCTGCGTGCCCAAGGCGGGGATGAGCTTCACCACGCCCAATCCGCTGGACCGTTTTACCCCGCTGACCAAGGCCACGACGAAGCTCAACAGTCAGTTTCAGTCGGCCCCGCAGGTACAGGCTTCGGTGTTCAAGTACTACCAGTTGATCACCACCCAATGGAGCAGCCCACCCAATCCTGGCTCGCCCTCGGGCCAATTGACTCCAGAGCTCTCGGCCAACGTAACCATGGAAAGCTACATCCAGCCCAGTAGCAGCTGTACAAACTGCCACTCCATGGCAACGCCGATCAACAATCCGCACAAGTCCGACTTTTCCTACCTGTTCAAATTCGCCAAGTCACCCAGCAGCCTTTCCATCCAGAACAAGGAGTGAATCATGAGTATTCTCAACGGCCCGCGGCTGAATTTCTGGGGCGGGATTGAATCCAATGTGAGCTTGCCGAACAACTCCCCCAGCATTCCCGTTGGCAAGGAAACGCTTCAGCTCTTCAACCTGACCACCTCGACCGTGGCACCGCAGGCCCAGCCCTACAGCGACGACGAGCTGAACAATCTGATGAACTCCCCCAATGGGGACTACTACACCGCAGGCGGCTGGAACCACTACGGCCAGCATGTTGTCACCCTGGACAAAGTCGCCATCAGCTCCCAGGGAACGCCCGGCGATATCAGTACCGAAGGTGACCTTGTAGGCGAACCTATCTATCTGCTGGGCTCGGTGGACCCAGTCACCGGCGCGGCGCCAGTGACCGGCCCAATGATGGTCGACCTGGATCCGACTGGCAGCACTACTAGCCAGATTTTCATCGGTGGCCTACAGATCGGCCTCGGCACGCCTCCGCAATTGCTGATTCGAGGCAACACGGTGTGCAGCAGCTATGACCTGGCCTTGCGGATCATCGATCCGGAACAGGATGCCCCGGGCTCCAACCGTATCAGCGGCAGTTTCCAGGTGACCTTTCCTCGCGAGCAGATCATCAGCTACAACAAGGACAACAGGCTTCTGCGCTCGATCATCGAGGCCCCCGGCGCGACAGGCGTAGTCGTGCGCTTCGTCATGTTCGAAATGTGTCCGAAAATGACCACGCCTCAGCTGGACGCCGATTACGCCGCCCACCAATACACCTCCAATCCAAGTATTGGTCGTGTGGTCGGGACGCTGGCCCCGGCCTTTGCAGGAGAACCACTGATCGTTACCGCCGGGCGCCAGCTGCTCAATCCATCCACAGGCAGCGCAGGCTACGCAAGCGTGCTGAAGAACAATCTGCTGAGCATCGACATGCTCAACATCATTCCCAAGCAGGCCTTCCGCAGCGTTCGAACCGACAACACCTCCCCCATCGGTCCCAATGCGAACTTTGGCCCGGTCGCCATTGCCGTTGGCTCCACGACGCTGAGTACCCTGGACCCCCTCGACCCACCGCTGTCGAATTACTACGTGTATGGAGGCATCGTTGACCTGCCGTTGACTGGCGAACAACAGCAACTGGCGAGCCTGGAACCGCTCTCCATCAGCGCACCACTGACGCACTACGACACCTCCGGCGACACTCCCATCCCTATCAATGTGGCCGCGACCGAGCAGCTCTATCGCCTGAGTTCGGATCAACGTAACGTCTATCTGGATGATCACCCCCAGGGCATCGAGATCACTCTGAACTTGAGCCAGCTGGGACGCCCCGTGACCAAGGACACGGTGATCACAATCAGCCCCGGGCCCTCGAACCGCTCGAAGACAGCGCCCTACCTCAACAAACAATATTGGGACTTCCTGACATTCGAGCCCAAGCAAACGGTCAAGGCAGGCCAATCCAACGTGACCTTCAAGGTCAACCTCAAGCCAGGCTCCGAGGCCCAGGCCGGGTTTGCCACCTTGACCTGTACAGTCGAAAACGGGCACTCCAATGGTTTTTTCATCAACCTGCGCAAGTTCGCCCAGACTGACTTCGGTATTGCCTCAGGCAGCACCCTCACCTGGGACCAGGTGTATCAACATGTACTGCGCTTTCACTACCTGGCCTTCCCCGCCATGTCCCGCTACATCGCACTCAATCAACAAGACGCCGTCTGGGGTGCGCGCCAGATGATCCTGGCGCGCACCTCGCAGGTGTACAACGGCACCACCTTGTACATGCCAGTGGTCCACTCGATGTCGCCCAGCCAGCGAGCCCTGCTCAAGTGCTGGCTCACCAGTGAGCCCTGGCAACCACTTAAGTGATGGGGTCGATCTAACTGCGATGGAGAATCTGTATGCCGATTGCATTGCTTATCCCTAGCCAGCCGCAGGAAAACCTGCGCCCCAGCAGACTCGTGGCCGAGGGATTGCTGAATCCCCGAGGCCTCTGCCTGCAAAACGATGGCAGCCTGCTGCTGGCCGAAGCCGGCTCCGGGCTGCCGGACCAGCCGTTCAGCGGCCGTATCAGCCGACTACGCCCCGACCCGCAAACTCCAGGCGGCTACCTGCCTGCAGAAATCCTGGCCCAGGGCTTTCGCTCGATGAACATGCAGTCACGCATGCTCCGCGATGAAATCATGGGGTTGTCGGATATCGCCTCCGGGGGCGGGCGCTGCCTGGCAAGCCAGACCGATTACGTCGCCGGTTCAAAGCTCCTGGACCTGCAATACAGCCCGCCCGAAGCGCTGTTCCACAGTCGCGGCAATCTCAACTCATTGTGCTACCACCCTTCCCGCGAAAGCTGGCTGGCGGTCAAGCCCGATACCAACCAGTTGGTGGAGTTCACCCAGGACGGCGAGCAGGTCCTGGCCCAACTGCCCGATCTGGACCAGGGCCAGGAAGCCGTCCCCGTGACCCTGGTGCACGAGCCGCAAACCGATGCAGTGTTGATCAGCCTGTTCTCCGGTGAGCTGCGCCGGGACCCTGCGCGGATGGGCATCGACTTCGCCGAGAAGGCCGGCCAGGTGATCCGGGTCTGGCCTGACAACGGCAGGATCGAGGTACTGATTCGCGGGCTGCAACTGCCCACCGGCCTGACGCTCACCGCGCAAGGCCAGATCCTGGTGCTGGAACTGTGCGACCGGCTGTTGCAGCCTTTGCCCCCGGAGTGGTCCGGCGAGGTATTGCACGGCGGCTTCGCCCGTTTCAGCGGACGGTTGCTGCGCTGCGACCTGCAGAGCCGGAAGGTCAGTGTATTAGCCGTAGGCTTGGACACACCGTCCAACCTCTGCAATTTAGGGGAAGCCGTCTTGATCAGCGAGGGCATGGGACTGAGTGGCCGCCTGATCCCTGCCCCAAACCAACAGACCCAGCCCCTTAGTGGACAGTTGCGGTATGTGCAACTTTGATTCTCGCCAGATCTGTGCTCCCCGGACAACGTAAACATCGGCACAAAAAAACGGGGCCATTTTCATGGCCCCGTATCTATTTGTTACCGAAGGGTCTTGAGAAGTAACCAGATCGGCCCCGAGTAGGTAAAAATCGCAGCAGGCAAAAGACCAGCGTAACCCTGCAGAGGGGTTGGCCAGTGTGCTTGCGAGTCTATGCCATCAGTCTATGGTTCGTGCACGACTCAAGGATGGCAAGACAGTGATCACCGACGAAAACAATTTCCCAGACGGGCATCAAGAAGCATCATCAGGACGCTTATGAAGTTCGTAGAGCTTGAACGGTAACTTCAATAAAACCAAAAACAGATTGGTGTACACACCGTTGCTTCGGCAGGCGTTCACTATTTCCCGATTCAACTTCAGGCTGCTTCTCAAGCCCGCGGTGCTAGCACCTCCTGAGCGCATGCGCACCAGCACCTGGCTGAGATACGAATAGCTGAGGCGATGAATCAAGAAGAGTCGGACAAAGAACTCGTAGTCGGCAGATATCTTGTACCTCAAGGAATACATACCTATTCGTTGGTAGGCAGATTTGCGAATGAAACTCGCCGGATGGGGCGGCATCCAGCCAAATCGCAATTTCCAAGGAAAAAACTGGTTACCTCGATAAAAGCGCGTTATTTTCCGCAGGTTATCGGCATTAACGAAAACCACGTCGCCAAAAACAATATCGCTGTCAGGACGACGCTCAAATGCTTCTACTACAGAGGAAATAACCCCGATCTCCTCGTAAAAATCGTCGGAGTTCAGAATGCCAATGACATCCCCGGTAGCCAAAGCCACACCCTTGTTCATGGCGTCGTAAATACCCTTGTCCCGCTCGCTGACAAACGCACTGATACGTTGGCCATATGATTCAACAATCGCCTGCGTACCATCCGTTGAACCACCATCGACCACGATGTATTCAATGTCGGAATAACTCTGCGACAGGACAGACTCTATCGTATCCCTGATTGTCGATGCGCTATTATAGCAAACCGTAATAATTGATAACTTCAAGATTACCCCTTACTTACGACCATAGACATCTTCAAAACGAACAATGTCGTCTTCTCCCAAGTAAGAACCCGATTGAACTTCAATAAGCTCCAGCGGAATCACACCCGGGTTTTCTAGTGTGTGGATCTGCCCTATTGGAATATAAGTCGACTGGTTTTCAGTGACCAAGTAGGTCTTCTCTCCATTGGTCACCTTCGCCGTGCCACTCACCACAATCCAATGCTCAGCTCGATGATGGTGCATTTGCAATGAAAGCTTCGCACCCGGCTTAACAGTAATGCGCTTTACCTGATAACGACTACCGTTGTCGATTGAGTCATAGACCCCCCAAGGTCGATAGACCTCACGGTGATCAATCGACTCTCCACGCCCTTCACTCTTCAGCGTGTCGACAATCCTCTTCACATTTTGTACATGGTCCTTATGTGCCACCAATACGGCATCTTTGGTTTCCACAATGATCAAGTCATTGACACCTAAGGCACTGACCAAACGGCTTTGCGAGTGAACCAGGGTGTTGCTAGTTTGCTCGACCAAGACATCGCCATGACAAACATTTCCTTGAGCGTCCTTGTTTCCGACCTCCCACAGTGCCGACCAAGAACCAATATCACTCCAGCCTGCATCCAGCGGCACTACCACCGCATCCGCTGTTTTTTCCATGACCGCATAGTCGATAGACTCTGAGGGACAATGTGCAAACGCCTCGCGCCCTACCCGAGTAAAATGCATGTCCTGCTCGCCCGCGGCTAGAGCACTACGACAGGCAACGAGAATATCGGGGCGAAACTTCTCCAATTCATCCAGATAGCGACGGGCACGAAACATAAACATGCCGCTGTTCCAGAGATAGTTACCACTGGCCAAATAGGCTTGCGCTGCGTCTATATCTGGCTTCTCTACAAAGCGAGCGACTCCGAACCCCGAGGCATCCAGAGCATCCCCCTTCTCAATGTAGCCATAACCCGTTTCAGCCTGTGTCGGGACAATACCGAAAGTGACGAGTTTTCCAGCAAGCGCCAACGGCAGTGCCTGTTGAATACTCTGCTGGAATGCCACAATGTCTCTAATCAGATGGTCTGCAGCCAACACCAACAACACAGGATCCGACTCTCCGCTGCTCGTTTGCAGGGCAGCCAGGGCCAAGGCAGGTGCAGTATTACGCCCCATTGGCTCCAAAAGAATGTTGGCATTCTCCATTCCCATGCGCCTTAGCTGCTCTGCGGCTAAAAAGCGATGCTCTTCGTTACAGATAAGACGTGGCAGCTCAACATCGAGCCCTTCGAGACGAAGGATCGTAGCCTGCAGCATCGACAATTCACTGTCGGTCAGACAAAGAAACTGCTTGGGATTAAGCTGGCGTGAAAGTGGCCAGAGCCGAGAGCCGGAACCACCGGCCATAATTACCGGAATCAACATTTAATCATCCCTCGCATTCAATTCGTTGGGTGTTTCGGCAGAGGGAGAAACAGCGATCTTCAACATGGATTGCGCTACCGTTTCCCAATCTTTAGGAATCGCCTTGAGCTGCTCGCTCCAATCTGGCCAATAACCGGTAGTAAGTTTCTCATGCAACTCATTTACCGCATGCTTCAAAGAGCCGGCATCATCGACCTGAAAGTATATGGCTTCATCGCCACACAAGACGCGCGCATAAGGCAGGTCCGGGCAAATGATTGGCAAACCTGCAAACATCGCCTCGACTAACGGAAAACCATAGCTCTCGTCTCTAGAGAGAAACAGCAAACCATCCACGCTCTCGTAAGCATCAAGCATCTGGGATGCGACAAGACGATCAACACAACGTAACCAGGGTATATATGCGGCAGGATTGCTTTTTGCTGCCAGCGTAATTACCAGGCTCTCAATTGGCCAGTTTCCAACATCAGCCTGGTCTATGGCCGCCAGCAAACGATGGTTTTTATGTGGATAACCCGCGGCTGGATAAATCAGTCGTAGCGGCGCCTTTAGCGCTCCCTCTCTACGTTCTCGTTTCAACCCCGACTTCAACAGCCACGCAGGAACAGGCTGGGCAATGACATGCACTCGGGAATGCAATGAAGGATATGAGGAGATCAAAGCATCACGCATAAAGGTTGTCTGGACAATCACCGCCTGCGCATAACGAATATTCAAGCGAAAGACCAACCGGAGTAACGATCGCTTCAAGCCCGTCACACTCCAGGCTTTTTTTCTGGTGTACAAAAGGTGTGGTGTCTGTACGAAGACCGTTTGAGGAGCCCTGCAACGGATGGGCAGGTCACCCATTACCAACAAGGGCACCGCACTGTCAAAGCGACTTCCAGGAAGCATGCACTCAACCAGGCGAGACAGAGCGTTTGGCAGATAGCGTCGATAGTGGATACGTCGCACCAGAGGATCTGAACCGGTGTATGAGGCCAGCTCGCCCCGATCAGGCAGATACGTCTCTACTACTTGAATACCCTTGTTGCCCTCCAGTGCAGGCAGCAACGAGTTGAGCAACTGTATAGCTCCAAGACCTGCAATGTTGGTCAGGTGTACACGAACGGATGCTTTATGAAGCGGCATGGTTACTCCTGATACCAAGGGGAGGGAGTCCGTGCCTTATCCGCCGGTCCCGCACGCAAGACAGCCAGCATATAATTCGCCGCGACGCTGGGCTGTATGGCCTCGGCCGCCCGGCTCGTGGCTCGGCGCATCGCCAATAAGCGCTCCGGATCACGCCCTAAGTCCGTCAGCACATGCTCCAGCGCCTGCGGTACTGTCGAGCTGAATACAACCCCTGCGCCAAAGCGCTCGACCAGAACGCCCGCGCCGACCTGATCGCTGCAAACCACGGGCACGCCTGCGCAAAGCGCCTCATTCACTACAACTCCCCAGCCATCGTAGCGACTAGGTAAAACTAGCAGATCATAAGCCCCAACCACGGCTTGGGTCCCACCAAACGGGATGGTTCCCCGGTAGTGGATTGTTCGGCCATCAACCTCGAACTGGGAGGGGTCACCTGGTCCGTAAATATCGAGTTCGACAGGAAAACGTAGCGCCCTGACCGCACCGATAAGCTGGTCAAGCCCCTTGCGACCGATTAGTGCACCAACAAAGACAATGCGGAAAGGTGATGAGCCTGTATCCACTTCCAGCCGTTGCTTGGAGATAGTCCCAACGGAGGGAACAAAATAACCAAAAGAAAACAGTTTCTCCCTGGGCACACCCGCGTTGGCATATTGCGAAACAGCTCGTCGAGAAATAGCGAATACACCTGACATCCGGCGCCGGAGCAAGAGCACATACAACTTGTAGAGATAGGGTCGCAACGATGCCTTGATGCGTTCGGCACTCAACGAACGATCATTGAAATATCCTAGGGCGATGGGCGAATGTGGCTCGGAGATAATATAGAACTCCACTCCCAAGCAGACAGCCAGCATCCAGCAGTAAAGCATTTTCAGGTTCTGGAAGGGGCTGCCAAAGAAATGCACATCACGCCGATGCTCGCGCATTTTCCTGTAGCAATAGGACAGCGATCCTTGCTGAGGAATAAGCCGTCTTTCAATCGACTCAACCTGGGTATCCCTCCAGCCCTGAGAGCGACGGGTCTCGTCCTCCATAGTAAATACATAGGCCAGAATCGGGACCTGAGCTTGATACGACAACTGCTCGTAGGTGAACGCCTGATGATCCGTCAATACCGGCTGCCACGTGACGAACAAAGAACATTCAGTCATGGCTGACGACCAAAGAGAAAGTCAAGTACGGTCGGGCCGGCCAATTGCGGTGCGCAACGCTGGAGAACAGCCTGCTGGCCTTGCCGAGCGCAAGCCTGGCTCTTTTCAGGGCTCTCGACGATATCTCGTAACAAGATCATCAACTCCTTGGGGTCGTTTTGGGTCAAATAGACAGCCCCCGAACCAAGCACCGCCTTGACATCACTGATATCAGTACTGAGGACCAGAAGCCCCGCTTCGGCGAACTCAATAACTTTGGAGGGAAAAGTGGTATCGGCCAGCGGGCCGCCTACGGGTTTCAAAGCCAATCCGACACTGCAACGCCCAAGCACTTCCGCATACTGGGCATCCGTCGTACGGCCATGCACAGTGATCTGCGGCACTCCCTTCTCTCCTGCCAATTCTTGGAGAGCAGCAAGAGCCTCACCTTTTCCGGTCACTTCAAAGTGGAGTTTACTTGCCCACTCACTCCCGTCCTGACGCATTAAACGGATCGCCTCGATCAGCAGATCGGTGCCAGTATCGGCGTTGAGTGTCCCGGCCATAAGGACAGATTGCCTGACCTCGACAGGGCGAACACTAAAAATCCTGGCAGAAGTCGAGCCGTAGTAACAAAGCACCGGTCGTATCTTTGTCATACCCGACAGTGCACTACAGGCCAGCAAGGCGCCCTGTGAGCACAGGGAATCGTAAAGCCATCGAATGGCACGCTCCTTGAAAGCTCTCGGTCCGCCCATCTGTTCCGGCCCCAGGACTTCACCATCTTCAAGGTCGAGAAACCGCATGTATCTCGTCATCCGAGCCACAAACAACATCGGTAAATAGGCCGTCATGCGATTGTAAAAAATTACCGCCTTCTTTTCGTTGGAGGATAAGCGAAACAACGTACCGATCAAAAAGAACAGAGAGAGAAATTGAGAAAGGAATCGAATGTGTGAAAAAGGAGCATAGACAATAGGTACACCGCCAACCCTTTTGACTTTACGCGAAAAATAAGTAAACGAACCGTTTGCCCGTCCTCGACCGAGACTCAAGATACAAGGACGTGCGCCAGCTTCTCTTAGTGCCTGGCACAGCATGATTACCTTGCGAGAAGCAGCAGGGCTGTCGCTGACAATACTTCTTTCGAGACGCGTTACGTCATCCAGCGTATTGCAGACCACCAAGACCAATGGCCTTTTCATGACAACTGCCTCTTCACGACCGCTGGTACACCAGCCACCATCGTATTGGCTGCGACATCGCGCGTCACAACAGATCCAGCGGCGACGACGGCCCCATCTCCAATAGTGACACCGCCCAGCACAATACTCCTAGCACCTAGCCAACACCCGGTTCCAACTGTAATCGGAAGCGCAGTACCTTTTCCGGCCCGCCTCTGGTGGGAACCAATTTCATGACTGCCCGGAATAAACTCAACACCATGACCAATGTCGCAACGTGCCCCCAATCGAATATCAGCATCGCTGTGGGTGTGAAAAACAACGCCTGGACTCAACCAGGTTTCCTCACCAATACTCAGGCGCCCTCGACCATAGATCCACCCGCGACCACAGAACCTCACATCCGTATGTATCTCGACTCCGGCCAGACGCAATAGCATCGCCCTGAAGGAAAAAAAACGGGAAGGCGGCAAAAAAGACAGCAAGATGTTGAATAAATGCCTGATCATAACTACCGACTAACGTTCAACGGAGAGCTCCCGAAAACGGGAACACCTTCAGGGAAAGGAAAAACGCGCAAGAGCGCAAACTCTGAAACAGGGCTACTTGCGCGCGACAACCGACTTATCGTGAACGAGCGTGCAACACGTTCTCGGAAAACCATCTGTACGCATCATGCAGCCCGTCCTCCAAGCTGACACTGGCACGCCAGCCCAACAGACTGAGACGAGAGACATCCATCAGTTTTCTCGGTGAACCATCTGGTTTACTCGAGTCAAAGACAAGGCGACCTTTGAAGCCTGTCACCCTGGCAATCGTTTCTGCCAATTCGCGAATGCTACAGTCCTCTCCGGTCCCGACATTGATGTGGGATAGCATCGGTTGGGTATGCTCTCTGTATTGCTCTTCAGCGAGTTCCATGACATGAACACTGGCACTGGCCATGTCGTCGACATGCAGAAACTCACGCATCGGCGTCCCACTTCCCCAGATCACGACCTCCTCCACCCCCTGCGTCACCGCATCGTGGAAACGACGTAGAAGCGCGGGAATGACGTGAGAGTTTTCCGGATGAAAGTTGTCATGCGGCCCATACAGATTTGTCGGCATGACACTCCGGTAGTCACGACCGTATTGACGGTTGTAGCTTTCACAAAGCTTGATCCCAGCGATTTTTGCAATAGCGTATGGCTCGTTGGTCGGTTCCAGAACCCCCGTTAACAAGGCGCCTTCAGACATGGGCTGCTGAACACCCACCGGATAGATGCAAGAGGAGCCCAGGAACAACATCTTCTGCACATCATTGCGATGAGCAGCTTGAACAATGTTTGCTTGCATCATCAGGTTTTCGTAGATGAATTCGGCAGGATAGGTGTTATTCGCATGAATTCCACCAACCTTGGCTGCGGCAACATAGACCTGCTGGATATTCGCGGTACGGAAAAAATCCTCTACCGCACGCTGATCCAGCAGGTTCAATTGAGCCCTGTCGCAAGTGACAATATCCGTATAGCCCAATGCTTGCAGACGACGGACAATGGCCGAGCCAACCATCCCCTTGTGCCCTGCGACAAAAATGCGCTCGCTCAATTGACGTGACATCTTAGTTCTCCAGCGACACCGGCAAATCGTAGCCATGGTTCTTCAACAGCGCATGCCGTTGGGCAACCTTCAAATCCTCGCGGACCATTTCGGCACACATTTCCTGAGCTGTAATTTCCGGAACCCAACCCAGCTTGTTCTTTGCCTTAGTTGGATCACCCAACAAAGTCTCGACCTCCGCAGGACGAAAATAACGCGGGTCGATGCGCACCAAGGTGTCTCCGACCTTGACAGCAGGAGCCTTGTCGCCAGAAATTGCCTCAATGACCCCGCGCTCTTCCAAACCACTGCCCTCGAAACGCAAGGTGATACCCAACTCGGCAGCAGACCAGCAAATGAAATCACGGACGGAGTACTGAACCCCCGTGGCAATGACGAAATCTTCTGGTACATCCTGCTGCAGCATCATCCACTGCATACGGACGTAGTCCTTGGCATGACCCCAATCACGCAAGGCATCCATGTTCCCCATGTATAGGCATTGCTCAAGTCCTTGGGCGATGTTCGCCAAACCACGGGTAATTTTGCGTGTTACAAACGTCTCGCCACGACGAGGCGACTCGTGATTGAAGAGAATTCCGTTACAAGCATGCATACCGTAAGCTTCGCGATAGTTCACTACGATCCAGTAGGCATACAACTTAGCTACCGCATACGGTGAGCGCGGATAGAACGGCGTGGTTTCCTTCTGAGGGGTCTCTTGGACAAGACCGTATAGTTCAGAAGTAGAGGCTTGGTAAAAGCGAGTTTTTTTCTCAAGGCCAAGCAAGCGAATGGCTTCAAGAATGCGAAGGGTCCCCATGGCATCGACATCGGCCGTGTATTCCGGCGACTCAAAGCTCACCGCGACATGCGACTGAGCACCTAGGTTGTAAACCTCGTCAGGCTGCACTTCCTGAATGATGCGGGTCAAGTTCGAAGAGTCGGACAAGTCACCGTAATGCAGGATGAAGCGCTGATTATCAACGTGAGGATCTTGATAGATGTGATCGACACGCTGAGTATTAAAAGAGGATGCGCGGCGCTTGATACCGTGAACCTCATAGCCTTTTTCCAGCAATAATTCAGCCAGGTAGGAGCCATCCTGGCCGGTGATCCCGGTGATCAGTGCTTTTTTCAGGGTCATTTCTAAGTCCTAGAACTCTTTGAATGTGTGTTTAATCGGCGAATGTGCATTGACTCGGCACTTAGCATGCTGGCGATAACATCAGGCATTGTCGTTTGCATCCTCCCCCCAAAACGTACTCGGCCTTCGAGGTATCCGCGCGATTGACCATAGGCTGGAAGGTCAAAATAATACCTTCGACGGCTCGCAGTGTTCTCTCCCGCCCAGTCACAGCAGTATGAAGACTTCCGATACGAGGCCGCCAGCCTATGCGTATTTTGCCAGTAGAGATCATGAAATCGCCTGCTTGCTTACATTGAAGCACCCGCCACATTGCATCAACTTACTCTGCTCCCACGCGATAATTATCGACCCGCCAAACGACGAGGATTTTGCTGCAACAACGTAGGGGCTGCGCGGATGAACAGAATTATCATGAGCGCTATGTTTTAGTGACAACACAATTTCGAGACACTAAATATTTACGTTCTACCCGCAAATTCTTTAACCAATATAAAAGCGAAGCCAGATCAATGGCTTCGCTCCTAATGTTTACGCTAACGAAAAGCTGCTATTCAGAACGGAATATCGTCATCGAAGCTGTCGAAATCCGGGGCCGGCTGCGGAGCGGCCTGCTGTGGCGCTGGACGCGACTCGCGCTGTGGCTGCGGAGCAGGACGGGACTGCTGAGGACGCGGTGCCGAGTTGGACATGCCGCCCTGGCCTTGCTGGTCGCCCTGAGGACGGCCGCCCAGCAGCTGCATGGTGCCCTGCATGTCGACGATGATCTCAGTGGTATAACGCTTGATACCGTCTTTTTCCCACTCGCGGGTCTGCAGCTTGCCTTCGATGTAAACCTGCGAACCTTTACGCAGGTACTCGCCGGCGATCTCCGCGACCTTGCCGAACATCGACACTCGGTGCCATTCGGTGCGTTCAACTTTCTGACCGGTTTGCTTGTCGGTCCACTGTTCGCTGGTGGCCAGACTCAGGTTGGTCACGGCATTACCGTTAGGCAGATAGCGAACTTCGGGATCCTGGCCGCAAGTGCCGACCAATATGACTTTGTTAACCCCACGGGCCATAACGTTCTCCTAGGCTTCGCTCGCCGACGGCGCTGGATTGACCAGCTGCTCGAGGGTCGCGCGATCCAATAATTCGGTGTCCAATTTGATGTAAATGGCGGCCTCTTCGGCCACTACTACGGCATCTGTTACCCCAACAACGGCCTTCAGGCGCTCGACCAGGCCGGCTTCGCGGATCGCTTCGGGCGATAACGGCAAGCGCAGGCTCGTCACATACGGGGGCTCGCGCATGGTAACAGCAAAGGCCAGCCAGAGTGCAGCCAGGACTGCGCATCCGAGGAACACAACCGACAAACCGCCATGCTGGAACAACCAGCCGCCGAGGATGCCGCCCAGTGCCGATCCGAGGAACTGGCTGGTGGAGTACACCCCCATCGCAGTGCCCTTGCCGCCTGCCGGCGAAACCTTGCTGATCAACGACGGCAGAGACGCCTCCAGCAAGTTGAATGCAGTGAAGAACACTACGGTGCCAATCACCAGCGCACGCAAGCTGTCGCCGAACTCCCAAAAGAATAGCTCGGTGAGCATCAGCGTAGTGACCGCGCCGAGTAAAACTCGTTTCATTTTGCGTTTCTTTTCGCCGTAGATGATGAACGGGATCATGGCGAAGAAGGAAATCAGCAGCGCGGTAAGGTACACCCACCAGTGCTGCTCTTTGGGCAGGCCGGCTTTCTCCACCAGCGCCAGCGGCAACGCGACAAAGCTCGACATCAACATCGCGTGCAGCACGAAGATACCCAGGTCGAGGCGCAGCAGGTCGGGATGCTTGAGTGTGGGGATCAGTGCCTGGCGCGCCACGCCGGACTCACGGTGCTGCAAGGCGCCAGTGGAGCGCGGCACCATGAAGGCGACGATCAGAATGCCCACCAGGGCCATAGCGCCGGTGGCCAGGAACAACCCGGACAGGCCAAAGCTGCGGGTCAACAGCGGGCCGACCACCATGGCCACCGCAAAGGACAGGCCGATGGTCATGCCGATCATGGCCATGGCCTTGGTGCGATGCTGCTCACGGGTAAGGTCAGACAACAGCGCCATTACCGCTGCAGAGATGGCCCCGGCGCCCTGCAGGATACGCCCGGCGATCACCCCCCAGATCGAGTCGGAATTGGCCGCCAGCACGCTGCCCAGGGCGAACACGATCAGCCCCAGGTAAATCACCGGACGACGACCGATACGGTCGGAAATGATCCCGAAGGGAATCTGGAAAACCGCCTGGGTCAGGCCATAAGCACCGATCGCCAACCCGATCAGGGCCGGGGTCGCTCCTGCGAGATCCATTCCATAGGTCGCCAGGACCGGCAGTACCATAAACATGCCAAGCATACGGAAAGCGAACACCAGGGCCAGACCGCTTGCCGCGCGGGTCTCGCTGCCACTCATGCGTTCGCTGTGGGGATCGTGCATGGAAAAACCTCGTGTGAACCGGCGGCGATTCTACCAGTCCGATCGATTGAGGGGGTATATGGCGACGCTTTGCCGCGCAGCCCTTGCCTGCGACCGAAAAAGCACCGCGGGATAGTGTGCATCCATCCAGTGTTTAGTTTTATACTCCTGCCTTTACGCCCGCCGATCGAGGCCACTTTTGGACAAGATTCTGATTCGTGGGGCCCGCACCCACAACCTGAAGAACATCGACCTGACCCTGCCACGGGACAAGTTGATCGTCATCACCGGGCTGTCTGGGTCCGGCAAGTCGTCCCTGGCTTTCGACACCTTGTATGCCGAAGGCCAGCGCCGCTATGTCGAATCGTTGTCGGCTTATGCCCGCCAGTTCCTGTCGATGATGGAAAAGCCCGATGTCGATACCATCGAAGGGCTGTCGCCGGCGATCTCGATTGAACAGAAATCCACCTCGCACAACCCCCGCTCCACCGTCGGCACCATCACCGAGATCTATGACTATCTGCGTCTGCTCTATGCTCGTGTCGGCACTCCACGCTGCCCGGATCACGACATCCCGCTGGAAGCCCAGACCGTCAGCCAGATGGTCGACCTGGTGCTGGCCCAGCCCGAGGGCAACAAGCTGATGCTGCTGGCACCGGTGATTCGCGAGCGCAAGGGCGAGCACCTATCGGTATTTGAAGAACTGCGGGCGCAGGGATTCGTTCGCGCACGGGTCAACGGCAAGCTGTGTGAACTGGACGAACTACCGAAGCTGGATAAACAGAAGAAGCATTCGATCGATGTAGTGGTCGACCGCTTCAAGGTCCGCGCCGATCTGCAACAGCGGCTGGCCGAGTCCTTTGAAACCGCATTGAAGCTGGCGGACGGGATCGCCCTGGTGGCTCCGATGGACGACGAGCCGGGAGAAGAGATGATCTTCTCCGCGCGCTTCGCCTGTCCGATCTGCGGTCACGCCATCAGCGAGCTGGAACCCAAACTGTTTTCCTTCAACAATCCGGCGGGCGCCTGCCCGACTTGCGACGGTCTGGGGGTCAAGCAATTCTTCGACATCAAACGCCTGGTCAATAGCGAGCTGACCCTGGCCGAAGGGGCAATCCGCGGCTGGGACCGGCGCAATGTCTACTACTTCCAGATGCTCGGCTCACTGGCGGCACATTACGGGTTCAGCCTGGAAATACCGTTCAACCAATTGTCTGTGGATCAGCAGAAGGTCATTCTGCACGGCAGCGGCAGTCAAAACGTCGACTTCAAATACCTGAACGACCGGGGCGATATCGTCAAGCGCTCCCACCCGTTCGAGGGCATAGTGCCGAACCTGGAGCGCCGTTACCGCGAAACCGAATCGGCCACAGTGCGCGAGGAACTGGCCAAGTTCCTCAGTACACAACCTTGCCCGGATTGCCGTGGCACTCGCTTGCGGCGCGAAGCGCGGCACGTCTGGGTCGGTGAGAAAACCCTGCCGGCGGTCACCAGCCTGCCTATCGGCGACGCCACCAACTACTTCGGCACCCTGAAGCTAACCGGGCGCCGTGGTGAAATCGCCGACAAGATCCTCAAGGAAATCCGCGAGCGCCTGCAGTTCCTGGTGAACGTCGGGCTTGACTACCTGACCCTGGATCGCAGCGCCGACACCCTGTCCGGCGGAGAGGCCCAGCGTATTCGCCTGGCCAGCCAGATCGGCGCCGGCCTGGTAGGGGTGATGTACATCCTCGACGAGCCGTCCATTGGTCTGCACCAGCGGGACAACGATCGCTTGCTGGGGACCCTGAAACACCTGCGGGATATCGGTAACACAGTAATTGTCGTTGAACACGACGAAGACGCCATCCGCCTTGCCGACTATGTAGTCGACATCGGTCCAGGTGCTGGTGTGCATGGCGGGCGCATCGTCGCCGAGGGCACCGCCGCAGAAGTCATGGCGCACCCTGATTCCTTGACCGGCAAGTACTTGTCGGGCCGGGTGAAGATTGTGGTTCCGGCCAAACGTACCCCGCGCAACAAGAAACTGTCCCTGACCCTCAAGGGCGCTCGCGGCAATAACCTGCGCAACGTCGATCTGGAAATCCCTATTGGCCTGCTGACCTGTGTGACCGGGGTGTCTGGCTCGGGCAAGTCGACGCTGATCAACAACACCTTGTTCCCTTTGAGCGCCACAGCGCTGAACGGCGCGACAACCCTCGAGGCTGCACCTCACGACAGTATCAATGGCCTGCAGCATCTCGATAAGGTGGTGGACATCGACCAGAGCCCCATCGGTCGTACGCCGCGCTCCAACCCGGCGACCTACACCGGGCTGTTCACGCCAATCCGCGAGTTGTTCGCCGGGGTGCCGGAGTCGCGCTCCAGGGGGTACGGGCCTGGCCGCTTCTCCTTCAACGTCAAGGGTGGGCGCTGTGAGGCCTGCCAGGGCGATGGCTTGATCAAGGTCGAGATGCACTTCCTGCCGGACATCTATGTGCCCTGCGACGTGTGCAAGAGCAAGCGTTACAACCGTGAAACTCTGGAGATCAAGTACAAGGGCAAGAACATCCATGAAGTCCTGGAAATGACCATCGAAGAGGCCCGCGAGTTCTTCGACCCAGTCCCGGCCCTGGCGCGCAAGCTACAGACGCTGATGGATGTCGGCCTGTCCTACATCAAGCTCGGCCAATCAGCCACCACCTTGTCCGGTGGTGAAGCGCAGCGGGTCAAATTGTCCCGCGAGCTGTCAAAACGCGATACCGGTAAAACCCTCTACATCCTCGACGAGCCGACCACTGGTCTGCACTTCGCGGATATCCAGCAGTTGCTGGACGTTCTGCACCGACTGCGCGACCACGGCAACACCGTGGTGGTGATCGAACACAACCTGGACGTGATCAAGACCGCGGACTGGATGGTGGACCTGGGGCCGGAAGGCGGCTCCAAAGGTGGTCAGATCATCGCTGTCGGCACTCCGGAGCAAGTGGCGGAAATGCCGCAATCCTATACCGGGCACTACCTCAAGCCGCTGCTGATCCGCGATCGCGCCTGAGGCTCATGAAAAAGCCCCTGTCACTTCACGGTGACAGGGGCTTTTTTACATCTGGCGGTTAGCGAGTTTGCCACAGGAGCAAATCTGCTCTGGGCCCAACACTAACGCTGGCTGCAATCAGAACTGCGACTGCAGGTAGTTCTCCAGTCCGATGGACTTGATCAGACCCAACTGTTTTTCCAGCCAGTAGGTATGATCTTCCTCGGTATCCGCCAACTGAATTCGCAGGATCTCGCGGCTGACATAGTCCTTGTGCAACTCGCACAGCTCAATGCCTTTGCACAGCGCAGCGCGAACCTTGTATTCCAAACGCAGGTCGCTGGCCAGCATCTCCGGCACCGTAGTCCCGGTATCAAGATCATCGGGACGCATACGCGGCGCGCCCTCGAGCATCAGGATACGGCGCATCAGGGCATCAGCGTGTTGTGCCTCTTCTTCCATTTCATGGTTGATACGTTCATAAAGCTTGGTGAAGCCCCAGTCTTCGTACATCCGCGAGTGGATGAAATATTGGTCGCGGGCTGCCAGTTCGCCCGTCAGCAACGTGTTGAGGTAATCGATTACGTCCGGGTGACCTTGCATCGCCCTACATCTCCCTGCTTGAAAGTGGATAGTTTGAACCAAGCTGACTTGCAGGTCACTTAGAAACGAGTGAAAAAGTGAAGATTATCTGAGAAAAGTAGTTTAAATAACGCAAAAACCGCCCAAATGAGGGCGGTTCTGCTTCTTATTTAGACTTACTTGAGCGATACGCCCAGGACTTTGGCAATACCTTCGCCATAAGCCGGGTCTGCCTTGAAGAAATGCTGCAACTGACGCCCCACTACATCCGCAGTCACCCCAGCCATCGCACCGGCAATGTTGTTGATCAGCAGAGTTTTCTGCTCATCATTCATCAAGCGGAACAAGGCACCCGCGTGGCTGTAGTAATCAGTGTCCTCACGGTGATCGTAGCGATCTGCAGCGCCACTGAGCGCCAGTGCCGGTTCTGCGTAACGCGGCGCCTGCTTCGGAGCCTCTGAGTAGCTATTGGGCTCGTAGTTCGGCGCAGCACCACCGTTAGGCCCGAACGCCATGGCTCCATCGCGCTGGTAGCTGTTCACTGGACTCAATGGGGCGTTCACCGGCAGTTGCTGGTGGTTGGTGCCTACGCGGTAGCGATGGGCATCAGCGTAAGCAAACACCCGACCCTGCAACATGCGGTCAGGTGAAAGCCCCACGCCCGGTACCATGTTGCTTGGACCGAAGGCCGCCTGCTCGACCTCGGCGAAATAGTTCAGCGGGTTGCGGTTCAATTCCAACTCGCCAACTTCGATCAAGGGGAACTCTTTCTGCGACCAGGTCTTGGTCACGTCAAACGGGTTCTCATAATGAGCCGCAGCTTGGGCTTCAGTCATGACCTGGATGCAGACGCTCCATTTCGGGAAGTCCCCGCGCTCGATCGCATTAAACAGGTCGCGCTGGGCGTAGTCCGGGTCTGTACCCGCCAAACGAGCAGCCTCTGCTGGCGCCAGGTTCTTGATCCCTTGCTTGGTCTTGTAGTGCCACTTGACCCAATGCCGCTCACCTTTGGCATTGATCAAGCTGTAGGTGTGACTGCCAAAACCATGCATATGGCGGTAGCCATCAGGAATACCCCGATCCGAAAAGAGGATGGTTACTTGGTGCAACGCCTCAGGCGAGTGCGACCAAAAATCCCACATCATCTGTGCACTTTTCAGGTTGCTCTGGGGCAGACGCTTCTGGGTGTGGATAAAGTCGGGAAACTTCAACGGGTCACGGATAAAAAACACCGGAGTGTTGTTGCCGACGATGTCCCAGTTGCCCTCCTCGGTATAGAACTTGAGGGCGAAACCACGTGGATCGCGCTCGGTATCTGCCGAACCACGCTCACCGCCAACCGTGGAGAAGCGCAGGAAAGTCGGGGTTTTCTTGCCTATCGACTCAAACAGCTTGGCGCTGGAGTACTGCGTGATATCGCGAGAGACGGTGAAAGTGCCATAAGCACCCGATCCCTTGGCGTGCACACGGCGCTCGGGAATATTCTCACGATTGAAATGAGCAAGCTTTTCAATCAGGTGAAAATCGTCAAGAAGCAAAGGGCCTCGGGGGCCGGCGGAACGAGAGTTCTGGTTATCAGCGACAGGCGCGCCACTCGCTGTAGTAAGAACTTTAGTTTGGCTCATGCTCATTCTTCCTCTGTCAGTCTGGGAAACTGCCGGCTAATCGGCTGACAAGGAGTATTGACCATGGATGTTACAACATCCAATGCATTACACATTCGTTAACGATAGAAATATCTAATACATCCAACAACAAAAAACCGGGCACTAGGCCCGGTTTCTTGTTTCAGACTGACGTCTTACTCAGCGGATACAGCTTCACCGCCGACAGCACGATCAACCAGTTCAACGTACGCCATAGGAGCGTTGTCGCCAGCACGGAAACCGCACTTGAGGATGCGCAGGTAGCCACCCTCACGGGTAGCGTAACGCTTGCCCAGGTCGTTGAAGAGCTTACCAACGATAGCTTTCGAACGAGTACGGTCGAAAGCCAGACGGCGGTTAGCCAGGCTGTCTGTCTTGGCCAAAGTGATCAGCGGCTCAGCAACGCGGCGCAGTTCTTTAGCTTTCGGCAGTGTAGTTTTGATCAGCTCGTGCTCGAACAGCGACACCGCCATGTTTTGGAACATGGCCTTGCGGTGCGAGCTGGTGCGGCTCAGGTGACGCCCACTTTTACGATGACGCATGGTTCATTCCTTACCAAACACAACGTTCGGTGATTACGACGATCAGGCAGTCGCCTTGTCGTCCTTCTTAAGACTTGCAGGCGGCCAGTTGTCGAGGCGCATGCCGAGGGACAGACCGCGGGAGGCCAGAACGTCCTTGATTTCGGTCAAGGATTTCTTGCCCAGGTTCGGAGTCTTCAACAGTTCTACTTCGGTACGCTGAATCAGGTCGCCGATGTAGTAAATGTTTTCCGCCTTAAGGCAGTTAGCCGAACGTACAGTCAGTTCCAGATCGTCAACCGGGCGAAGCAGGATCGGATCGATCTCGTCTTCTTGCTCGACTACCACTGGCTCACTGTCACCCTTGAGGTCGACGAACGCAGCCAACTGCTGTTGCAGAATGGTTGCTGCACGACGGATAGCCTCTTCAGGATCCAGGGTACCGTTGGTTTCCAGATCAATAACCAGCTTGTCCAGGTTAGTACGCTGCTCGACACGGGCGTTTTCCACCACGTATGCGATGCGGCGAACCGGGCTGAACGAAGAGTCAAGCTGCAAGCGACCAATGCTGCGGCTTTCGTCTTCATCGCTCTGACGCGAGTCGGCCGGTTCATAACCACGACCACGAGCTACTACGAGCTTCATGTTCAGGGCGCCGTTAGACGCCAGGTTAGCGATTACGTGATCGGGGTTAACGATCTCGACATCATGATCCAGCTGAATATCGGCAGCGGTAACCACCCCCGAACCCTTCTTCGACAAGGTCAGCGTAACTTCGTCACGGCCGTGCAGCTTGATAGCCAGACCTTTAAGGTTCAACAGGATTTCAATTACGTCTTCCTGTACACCTTCGATGGCGCTGTACTCGTGGAGCACACCGTCAATCTCGGCCTCGACTACTGCACAGCCGGGCATTGAGGACAACAGGATGCGGCGCAGCGCGTTGCCCAGGGTGTGGCCAAAACCACGCTCGAGAGGCTCGAGGGTGATCTTGGCGCGGGTTGGACTGACAACCTGCACATCAATGTGGCGGGGTGTCAGGAACTCATTTACCGAAATCTGCATGGATGCACCTATTTTCTAGCCCTTACTTGGAGTAGAGCTCGACAATCAGGCTTTCGTTGATGTCGGCGGACAGATCACTGCGAGCTGGAACGTTCTTGAAAACGCCCGACTTCTTCTCAGTGTCTACTTCTACCCATTCTACGCGGCCACGTTGAGCACACAGATCGAGAGCTTGGACAATGCGAAGTTGATTTTTTGCTTTCTCGCGAACAGCGACCACGTCACCAGCACGAACCTGGAAGGACGGAACGTTAACGGTCTGACCGTTTACGCTGATCGACTTGTGCGATACCAGCTGACGGGATTCGGCACGAGTAGAACCGAAGCCCATGCGGTATACAACGTTGTCCAGACGGCATTCGAGCAGTTGCAACAGGTTTTCGCCGGTTGCGCCCTTCTTGCCAGCTGCTTGTTTGTAGTAGCCGCTGAATTGACGCTCAAGTACGCCGTAGATACGACGAACTTTTTGCTTTTCACGCAGCTGAGTACCGTAGTCGGACTGACGACCACGGCGCTGGCCGTGAATGCCAGGAGCTGCTTCGATGTTGCACTTAGATTCGATAGCGCGCACGCCGCTCTTCAGGAAGAGATCGGTGCCTTCGCGACGAGCCAGTTTGCATTTTGGACCAATGTAACGAGCCATTCTTTACAATCTCCTGGATTACACGCGGCGCTTCTTCGGCGGACGGCACCCGTTGTGCGGGATTGGCGTCACGTCGGTGATGCTGGCGATCTTGTAGCCACAGCCGTTCAAAGCGCGGACTGCGGATTCACGACCTGGACCTGGACCCTTGACGTTAACGTCGAGGTTTTTCAGGCCATATTCCAGCGCAGCTTGACCAGCACGCTCAGCAGCTACTTGAGCAGCGAACGGGGTGGACTTGCGAGAACCGCGGAAACCCGAACCACCGGAGGTTGCCCAGGAAAGAGCGTTACCTTGACGGTCGGTGATGGTCACGATGGTGTTGTTGAAAGACGCGTGGATGTGGGCGATGCCATCAACCACTGTCTTTTTAATCTTTTTACGAGGACGAGCAGCAGGTTTTGCCATGACTAAATTCCTGTCGATTCGCTGGTGCGATTACTTGCGGATCGGCTTACGCGGACCTTTGCGAGTACGCGCGTTGGTCTTGGTACGCTGACCGCGCACTGGAAGACCACGACGATGGCGCAGACCGCGGTAGCAGCCCAGATCCATCAAGCGTTTGATTTTCATGTTGATTTCGCGACGCAGGTCACCTTCAGTGGTGAACTTCGCCACTTCGCCACGCAGCTGTTCAATTTGCTCGTCGCTCAGATCCTTGATCTTCGCAGCTGGGTTGACCCCAGTCACCGCGCAGATTTTCTGCGCAGTAGTGCGACCAACACCATAGATGTAGGTCAGCGAGATAACAGTATGCTTGTTATCTGGAATGTTAACGCCTGCAATACGGGCCATTCAGTGGGACTCCAATTGACAGCTACCTACGCCCCGGAAGCCAAGAAATAGGGCGCGAGATAATATCGCTGTAATAACAAATAATCAACCCGGCAGCGCACTAGCTGCCGGGCTTGAAGCACAATCACACTCAGCCTTGGCGCTGTTTGTGACGCGGTTCCGCGCTGCAAATTACTCGAACAACACCTTCGCGGCGAATAATCTTGCAGTTACGGCACAGCTTTTTCACCGATGCACGAACTTTCATCACCAACTCCTCGAACCTTATGGATTAACGCAGCATGCCGCTGCCGTAACCCTTCAGGTTGGCTTTCTTCATCAGGGATTCGTACTGGTGGGAAACGAGGTGCGATTGTACTTGCGACATAAAGTCCATAACAACCACGACCACGATCAGCAACGAGGTCCCGCCAAGGTAGAACGGAACGTTTGCAGCAACCACCAGGAACTGGGGCAACAGGCAGACGGCCGTCATATATAGAGCACCGAACATGGTCAAACGGGTCAGAACGCCATCAATGTAGCGCGCCGACTGCTCACCTGGACGGATGCCCGGAATAAAGGCACCGGACTTCTTCAGGTTTTCCGCTACGTCTTTCGGATTGAACATCAACGCCGTATAGAAGAAGCAGAAGAAAATAATCCCTGCACTAAACAGCAGAATATTCAACGGCTGACCAGGAGCGATCGACTGCGAGATGTCCTGCAACCAGCCCATACCTTCAGACTGACCGAACCAGGC
This sequence comes from Pseudomonas sp. Fl5BN2, assembly GCF_009908205.1. NCBI lineage: Bacteria > Pseudomonadati > Pseudomonadota > Gammaproteobacteria > Pseudomonadales > Pseudomonadaceae > Pseudomonas > Pseudomonas sp. Fl5BN2. The sequence continues at coordinate 252,355 of NZ_JAAARL010000008.1, forward strand.
ACCCAACGAAGCCGGAAACAGCAAAATGCTGCTCGCGAAGATAGCAGGAATAACACCGGCCATATTCACTTTCAGCGGCAAGTGGCTGGTCTGCGCAGCAAACACCTTGCGGCCCTGCTGACGCTTGGCGTAGTGAACAGCAATACGACGCTGGCCACGCTCAATGAACACCACAAAACCGATAATCGCTACTGCCAGCAAACCGATCGCAACCAAGGCAAAAATATTGATATCACCTTGACGTGCAGACTCGAAAGACTGCCCGATCGCTCTCGGAAGACCGGCGACGATACCTGCGAAAATCAACATCGAGATACCGTTGCCAACACCACGCTCAGTAATCTGCTCACCCAGCCACATCATGAACATCGCACCAGCCACAAAAGTGGATACCGCGACGAAATGGAAGCCAAAGTCACCAGTGAACGCAACGCCCTGCCCTGCCAGACCAACGGACATGCCGATGGCCTGAACAAGAGCTAGGACGACAGTGCCGTAGCGGGTGTACTGGCTGATCTTGCGACGGCCAGCTTCACCTTCCTTCTTCAACTGCTCCAGCTGCGGGCTGACGGCGGTCATCAGCTGCATGATGATCGATGCCGAAATGTACGGCATGATCCCCAATGCAAAGATGCTCATCCGCTCCAGCGCACCGCCGGAAAACATGTTGAACAAGCTAAGAATGGTCCCCTCATTCTGTCGAAACAGGTCTGCGAGTCGGTCCGGGTTGATACCTGGAACCGGGATGTGTGCGCCTATTCGGTAGACGATAATCGCCAGGAACAGAAAACGCAGACGAGCCCAGAGTTCAGACATACCGCCTTTGCCGAGCGCAGAGAGAGCACCTTGCTTAGCCATTTATTCCTCGAACTTGCCGCCAGCTGCTTCGATAGCCGCACGCGCACCTTTGGTGGCGGCGATGCCCTTGATGATCACAGCGCGAGTAACTTCGCCGGACAGCATGATTTTCACACGCTGAACGTTGACGTTGATCACGTTGGCATCCTTCAGGGACTGCACGGTAACGATGTCGCCTTCCACTTTAGCCAGTTCAGACAGACGCACTTCTGCGCGGTCCATGGCCTTCAGGGAAACGAAACCAAACTTCGGCAGGCGACGATGCAGCGGCTGTTGACCGCCTTCAAAGCCTGGAGCAATGGTGCCACCGGAGCGGGAGGTCTGACCTTTGTGACCACGGCCACCAGTCTTACCCAAACCACTACCGATACCACGGCCCGGACGATGCTTTTCGCGACGGGAACCCGGCGCTGGACTCAGATCATTGAGTTTCATCGATTAACCCTCGACACGCAGCATGTAGTAAGCCTTGTTGATCATCCCGCGATTCTCGGGAGTATCCTGGACTTCTACAGTGTGACCGATGCGACGCAGACCCAGACCCTTAACGCACAGTTTGTGGTTAGGGATACGGCCGGTCATGCTTTTGATCAGCGTTACTTTTACGGTAGCCATGATCAGATGATCTCCTGGACACTTTTGCCACGCTTGGCGGCAATGGATTCAGGGGACTGCATTGCTTTCAAACCCTTGAAAGTGGCGTGAACCACGTTTACTGGGTTAGTCGAGCCGTAGCACTTGGCCAAAACGTTCTGAACACCAGCAACTTCGAGAACAGCACGCATAGCGCCGCCAGCGATGATACCGGTACCCTCAGAAGCAGGCTGCATGTACACCTTCGAAGCGCCGTGAGCGGACTTCATTGCGTACTGCAGAGTGGTGCCGTTCAGATCAACTTGGATCATGTTGCGACGAGCAGCTTCCATTGCCTTCTGGATCGCAGCAGGCACTTCACGCGACTTGCCACGGCCGAAGCCAACACGGCCCTTACCATCACCAACCACGGTCAACGCGGTGAAGGTGAAGATACGGCCGCCTTTTACGGTTTTGGCTACGCGGTTAACTTGAACCAGCTTCTCAATGTAGCCTTCGTCGCGCTTTTGGTCGTTATTTGACATAACTTAGAACTCCAGCCCAGCTTCACGAGCAGCATCAGCCAGCGCCTTGACGCGGCCGTGATACTTGAAGCCAGAGCGGTCGAAAGCCACCTGCGAGACGCCAGCGGCTTTAGCACGCGTAGCGACCAGCTGGCCAACCTTAGTGGCCGCGTCGATGTTGCCAGTGGCGCCATCACGCAGTTCTTTATCCAAAGTCGAGGCACTTGCCAGGACTTTGTTGCCGTCGGCCGAAATGACCTGGGCGTAGATGTGCTGCGAAGAGCGGAACACGCAGAGACGCACGACTTCGAGTTCGTGCATTTTCAGGCGTGCTTTGCGAGCGCGACGCAGTCGAGTAACTTTTTTGTCGGTCATTTGCTATGCCCTACTTCTTCTTGGCTTCTTTACGACGGACGACTTCGTCCGCGTAGCGCACACCTTTGCCTTTGTAAGGCTCTGGTGGACGGAAGTCGCGGATCTCAGCGGCCACTTGACCTACCAGCTGCTTATCGATGCCCTTGATCAGGATATCGGTCTGGCTAGGAGTCTCAGCGGTGATGCCTTCCGGCAGTTCGTAATCCACTGGATGCGAGAAGCCGAGGGCCAGATTCAGCACTGTGCCTTTTGCTTGTGCCTTGTAACCAACACCGACCAGCTGGAGCTTACGCTCGAAGCCTTGGCTTACGCCTTGGACCATGTTGTTTACCAGAGCACGAGTGGTACCGGCCATTGCGCGAGTTTGTTGGTCGCCATTGCGAGCAGCAAAACGCAGCTCACCAGCTTCCTCAACAATTTCAACGGACGAGTGTACGTTCAGTTCGAGAGTGCCCTTGGCACCCTTCACCGAAAGCTGTTGGCCGGCGAATTTAACTTCGACACCAGCTGGCAGCTTAACGGGGTTCTTAGCGACGCGAGACATGCTTATCCCCCCTTAGAACACAGTGCAAAGAACTTCGCCGCCGACACCGGCAGCGCGCGCAGCACGATCAGTCATCACACCTTTGTTGGTGGAGACGATAGACACGCCAAGACCGCCACGTACTTTCGGCAGTTCTTCAACGGACTTGTACTGACGCAGGCCTGGACGGCTAACGCGCTTAACTTCCTCGATGACCGGACGGCCTTCGAAGTACTTCAGCTCGATGGACAGCAGAGGTTTGATTTCGCTGCTGATCTGATAACCCGCGATGTAACCTTCGTCCTTCAGGACTTTTGCTACAGCCACCTTCAACGTGGAAGACGGCATGCTTACGACGGACTTTTCAGCCATCTGGGCATTACGGATTCGAGTTAGCATGTCCGCTAACGGGTCCTGCATACTCATGGGCTAGATGCTCCTGATACAAAAAGAATTAGCCTTGCGGCTACAACTGTCGCCGAGAAATTCCGGGCAAAAAACACGGGCTCAGGCGAGCCGGTCATTCTAGACACACCCCAGAAATGAATCAAGCCCCAAAAGGGGCTTGATTCACGTTCAAGGCCACCGATTATCGGCTTCTTGCGAAGCCGCTAATCGCGACTTTGATAGCTATTACCAGCTGGCTTTAACCAGACCTGGCACGTCACCACGCATTGCAGCTTCACGCAGCTTGTTACGGCCCAGGCCGAACTTGCGGTAAACGCCGTGCGGACGACCAGTCAGGCGGCAGCGGTTACGCATGCGCGAAGCGCTTGCATCACGTGGCTGCTTCTGCAGAGCTACAGTAGCTTCCCAACGTGCTTCTGGACTTGCGTTCAGATCCACGATGATAGCTTTCAGCGCTGCACGCTTGGTGGCGTACTTGGCAACGGTGAGCTGACGCTTCAGCTCACGGTTCTTCATGCTCGTCTTGGCCATTTTCCTACTCCAATCAGTTGCGGAACGGGAATTTGAAAGCACGCAGCAGAGCGCGGCCTTCATCATCGTTCTTAGCAGTGGTGGTCAGGGTAATGTCCAGACCGCGGAGAGCATCGATCTTGTCGTAATCGATTTCCGGGAAAATGATCTGCTCTTTCACGCCCATGCTGTAGTTGCCACGACCATCGAAGGACTTGGCATTCAGGCCGCGGAAGTCGCGAACCCGAGGCAGGGAGATCGACAGCAGACGATCCAGGAACTCGTACATACGCTCACGGCGCAGGGTCACTTTGACGCCGATCGGCCATCCTTCGCGGACTTTGAAGCCAGCGATGGATTTACGAGCGTAGGTCACAACGACTTTCTGGCCGGTGATCTTTTCCAGGTCAGCAACAGCATGCTCGATGACTTTTTTGTCGCCGATAGCTTCGCCCAGACCCATGTTCAGGGTGATTTTGGTAACGCGCGGAACTTCCATCACGTTCGAAAGCTTAAGTTCTTCCTTAAGTTTCGGAGCGATTTCCTTCCGGTAAATCTCTTTTAGTCGTGCCATGGTCTTCTACCTAGCAGTGTTCAAGCATCAACCGCTTTTTGGGTCGACTTGAAGACACGAATTTTTTTGCCGTCTTCTACTTTGAAACCAACGCGGTCAGCCTTGTTGGTTTCGCCGTTGAAAATGGCGACGTTGGAAGCGTGCAGTGGCGCTTCTTTCTCGACGATACCGCCCTGTACGCCCGACATCGGGTTAGGCTTGGTATGACGCTTGACCAGGTTCAGGCCACCGATGACCAGACGGTCATCAGCCAGAACCTTAAGCACCTTACCGCGCTTACCTTTGTCTTTGCCGGCGATCACGATGATCTCGTCGTCACGACGAATCTTTTGCATGTCGGATCTCCTTACAGCACTTCTGGGGCGAGCGAGACGATCTTCATGAACTTCTCAGTACGAAGTTCACGGGTCACTGGCCCAAAGATACGGGTGCCGATCGGCTCTTGCTTGTTGTTCAACAGAACAGCAGCGTTGCCATCAAAGCGGATGATGGAGCCGTCTGCACGACGAACACCATGGCGAGTGCGGACTACAACAGCAGTCATCACTTGGCCTTTCTTCACCTTACCGCGAGGAATTGCTTCCTTAACGGTAACTTTGATGATGTCACCGATACCAGCGTAACGACGATGGGAGCCACCCAGCACCTTGATGCACATAACGCGGCGAGCGCCGCTGTTATCGGCCACATCGAGCATGGATTGAGTCTGAATCATATAATTTCTCCGACCCCTAGCCCTTAGACTTCCACAGCGCGTTCGAGAACATCAACCAGAGCCCAAGACTTAGTCTTGGCCATCGGACGAGTTTCACGAATAGTGACTTTGTCGCCGATGTGGCACTGATTGGTTTCGTCGTGCGCGTGCAGCTTAGTCGAACGCTTAACGTATTTACCGTAGATAGGGTGCTTAACGCGACGCTCGATCAGAACGGTGATGGTCTTGTCCATCTTGTCGCTGACAACACGGCCAGTCAGCGTACGGACAGTTTTTTCGGCTTCAGCCATGATTACTTACCTGCCTGCTGGTTGAGCACAGTCTTCACGCGAGCGATGTCGCGCTTAACTTGCGAGAGCAGATGCGACTGCCCCAACTGGCCAGTTGCTTTCTGCATACGCAGATTGAACTGGTCGCGCAGCAGGCCGAGCAGTTGCTCGTTCAGCTGCTGTGCGGATTTTTCACGAAGTTCATTCGCTTTCATCACATCACCGTCCGCTTAACAAAGGAGGTGGCGAGCGGCAGCTTTGCAGCAGCCAGGGCGAAAGCCTCACGCGCCAGCTCTTCAGAAACACCCTCGATCTCATACAGGACTTTGCCTGGCTGAATCTGGGCAACCCAGTATTCGACGTTACCCTTACCTTTACCCATCCGAACTTCGAGTGGCTTTTTGGAAATAGGCTTGTCCGGGAATACACGGATCCAGATCTTGCCGCCACGTTTCACGTGACGGGTCAGAGCACGACGCGCTGACTCGATCTGACGAGCGGTGAGACGACCACGAGCTACAGACTTCAGCGCATACTCGCCGAAGCTGACTTTGCTACCGCGCAATGCCAGACCACGGTTGTGGCCGGTCATTTGCTTGCGGAACTTCGTACGCTTTGGTTGCAACATTTGGCGTACCCCTTACTTAGCAGCTTTTTTACGAGGCGCTGGTGCTTGTGGCTTCAGCTCTTCTTGGCGACCACCAATTACTTCGCCTTTGAAGATCCAAACCTTTACACCGATCACACCGTAAGTGGTGTGAGCTTCGTAGTTGGCATAGTCGATGTCGGCACGCAGGGTGTGCAGTGGCACACGACCTTCGCGATACCATTCAGTACGTGCGATTTCAGCACCGCCGAGACGACCGCTCACTTGGATTTTGATGCCTTTGGCACCAATGCGCATGGCGTTCTGTACAGCGCGCTTCATAGCGCGGCGGAACATTACACGACGCTCCAGCTGCTGAGCTACGCTCTGCGCAACCAGCATACCGTCGAGCTCCGGCTTACGGATCTCTTCGATATTGATGTGCACAGGCACACCCATTTGCTTGGTCAGGTCCTGACGCAGCTTCTCAACATCTTCACCTTTCTTCCCGATAACGATACCTGGGCGAGCGGTGTGGATGGTGATGCGTGCAGTTTGGGCCGGACGATGGATATCGATACGGCTTACGGACGCGCTTTTTAGTTTGTCTTGGAGATACTCACGCACCTTCAGATCAGCGAACAAGTAGTCCGCATAAGTCCGACCGTCTGCGTACCAGACGGAGGTGTGCTCCTTGACGATTCCCAGGCGAATGCCAATGGGATGTACTTTCTGACCCATCTCTTCGACTCCGTTACTTGTCAGCAACCTTGACAGTGATATGGCAAGACCGCTTGACGATGCGATCAGCACGGCCTTTGGCACGTGGCATGATGCGCTTCAGCGAACGCCCTTCGTTGACGAAAACGGTGGAGACCTTCAGGTCATCAACGTCTGCGCCTTCGTTATGCTCGGCGTTGGCTACGGCCGACTCCAGCACTTTCTTCATGATCTCGGCGGCTTTCTTACTGCTGAAAGCCAACAGGTTGAGCGCTTCGCCCACCTTCTTCCCGCGGATCTGGTCGGCGACCAAGCGGGCTTTCTGGGCGGAGATTCGAGCGCCCGACAACTTAGCGGCTACTTCCATCGTTCCTTACCCCTTAACGCTTGGCTTTCTTGTCAGCCACGTGCCCGCGATATGTACGGGTACCGGCGAACTCGCCCAGTTTGTGGCCGACCATGTCTTCGTTCACGAGAACTGGAACATGTTGACGACCGTTATGCACAGCAATGGTCAGACCGACCATTTGTGGCAGGATCATAGAACGGCGCGACCAGGTCTTAACTGGTTTGCGATCGTTCTTTTCCGCCGCCACTTCGATCTTCTTCAGTAGGTGAAGATCAATAAAAGGACCTTTTTTCAGAGAACGTGGCACTGTCGTATCCCTCTATTTACTTGCGACGACGGACGATCATTTTGTCGGTACGCTTATTACCACGAGTCTTCGCGCCCTTAGTCGGGAAGCCCCATGGCGATACCGGATGACGACCACCAGAGGTACGACCTTCACCACCACCATGTGGGTGGTCAACCGGGTTCATGGCAACACCACGAACGGTTGGGCGAACGCCACGCCAGCGTTTGGCACCAGCTTTACCCAGCGAACGCAGGCTGTGCTCGGAGTTCGAGACTTCACCCAAGGTCGCGCGGCATTCAGCCAGCACTTTACGCATCTCACCAGAACGCAGACGCAGGGTCACGTAGACACCTTCACGAGCGACCAGCTGAGCCGAAGCACCAGCCGAACGAGCGATTTGCGCGCCTTTACCTGGCTTCAGTTCGATGCCGTGTACGGTGCTACCAACTGGAATATTACGCAGTTGCAGAGCGTTGCCCGGCTTGATCGGTGCCAGAGCACCTGCGATCAGCTGGTCGCCAGCGCTCACGCCTTTAGGGGCGATGATGTAGCGACGCTCGCCATCTGCGTACAGCAGCAGAGCGATGTGAGCAGTACGGTTTGGATCGTATTCGATACGCTCGACAGTGGCAGAGATGCCATCTTTGTCGTTGCGACGGAAGTCGACCAGACGGTAATGCTGCTTATGACCACCACCGATGTGACGAGTGGTAATACGGCCATTGTTGTTACGACCACCAGACTTCGATTTCTTCTCGAGCAGCGGTGCGTGAGGAGCGCCTTTATGCAGCTCCTGGTTGACCACCTTGACCACAAAACGGCGGCCAGGGGAAGTCGGTTTGCATTTAACGATTGCCATGATGCACCCCTTCCTTACTCAGCACTGCTGCTGAAATCGAGATCTTGGCCTGGCTGAAGGGAGATAACTGCCTTCTTCCAGTCATTACGCTTGCCCAGACCGCGAGCGGTACGCTTGCTCTTACCCAGAACATTCAGGGTAGTAACACGTTCCACTTTCACGCTGAACAGGCTTTCGACGGCCTTCTTGATTTCCAGCTTGGTTGCATCAGTAGCAACCTTGAAAACGAACTGGCCTTTCTTGTCTGCCAGAACCGTAGCCTTCTCGGAAACGTGCGGGCCAAGCAGAACTTTAAATACGCGTTCCTGGTTCATCCCAGCAGCTCCTCGAATTTCTTCACGGCCGACACAGTGATCAACACTTTGTCGTATGCGATCAGACTAACTGGATCGGAACCCTGCACGTCGCGTACATCAACGTGTGGCAGGTTACGAGCAGCCAGGTACAGGTTCTGATCAACAGCGTCCGACACGATCAGAACGTCGGTCAGGCTCATGTTGTTCAGCTTGCCCAGCAGATCTTTGGTTTTCGGAGTTTCAACAGCGAAATCCTGAACCACGACCAGGCGATCAGTACGTACCAGCTCAGCGAGGATGGAACGCATTGCTGCGCGATACATCTTCTTGTTGAGCTTCTGCGAGTGATCCTGTGGACGAGCTGCGAAAGTGGTACCGCCGCCACGCCAGATTGGGCTACGGATAGTACCGGCACGAGCACGGCCAGTACCTTTCTGACGCCAAGGGCGCTTACCGCCACCACGAACGTCGGAACGGGTCTTTTGCTGCTTGCTACCTTGACGGCCGCCGGCCATGTAGGCCACGACTGCTTGGTGAACCAGCGTCTCGTTGAATTCGCCGCCAAATGTCAGTTCGGAAACTTCGATCGCTTGAGCGTCATTTACATTTAATTGCATGTCAGCTTCCCCTTAACCGCGAGCCTTGGCCGCTGGACGTACAACCAGGTTGCCGCCAGTAGCGCCAGGAACAGCACCCTTGACCAACAACAGATTGCGTTCAGCGTCGACGCGCACTACTTCGAGGGACTGCACGGTCACGCGCTCAGCGCCCATATGACCGGACATTTTTTTGCCCTTGAATACACGACCAGGAGTCTGGCACTGGCCAATAGAGCCCGGGACGCGGTGGGAAACGGAGTTACCGTGAGTGTTGTCTTGGCCACGGAAATTCCAACGCTTGATCGTACCCTGGAAGCCTTTACCTTTGGACTGACCGGTTACATCAACCAGCTGACCAGCGGCGAAGATTTCAGCGTTGATCAGATCGCCTGCCTGGTACTCGCCTTCTTCAAGACGGAATTCCATAACAGTACGACCAGCTGCAACGTTGGCTTTAGCGAAGTGACCTGCTTGAGCAGCAGTCACACGCGAAGCACGACGCTCACCTACAGTGACTTGCACTGCACGATAGCCATCGGTTTCTTCAGTTTTGAACTGGGTGACGCGATTCGGCTCGATCTCAATGACCGTGACCGGAATGGAGACACCTTCTTCGGTGAAAATACGGGTCATACCGCATTTACGACCGACTACACCAATAGTCATGTTGTAAACCTCATGAGTGTACGGGGCTTTCACCCGCTATGGCCGCCCATTTCAGAGCGTTACACGACTAAGACCGAGTCTTAGCCGAGGCTGATCTGCACTTCCACACCTGCCGCAAGATCAAGCTTCATAAGTGCATCAACGGTTTTATCCGTTGGCTGGACGATGTCCAGTACGCGCTTATGAGTACGGATCTCGTACTGGTCACGCGCGTCTTTGTTGACGTGCGGGGAGACCAGAACGGTGAACCGCTCTTTACGGGTAGGCAGTGGAATTGGACCACGCACTTGAGCACCAGTACGTTTCGCGGTTTCCACGATTTCCTGGGTGGATTGGTCGATCAGGCGATGGTCAAAAGCCTTCAACCTGATACGGATTTGCTGATTTTGCATTGGATTTCAGACTCCAGGCTGCTATTCCCACCGGGCGCAATACGCCCGTTAAAAGGAGGCGCAATTCTATAGACGGCCCCACAGAGTGTCAACCCAATAAAAAAGCCCCCGCAAGCGGGGGCCTCTTTATGAGTCGTCGATTACTCGATGACTTTGGCTACGACGCCAGCGCCGACGGTACGACCGCCTTCACGAATAGCGAAACGCAGACCATCTTCCATCGCGATGGTTTTGATCAGGGTAACAACCATTTGGATGTTGTCACCTGGCATTACCATTTCAACGCCTTCTGGCAGCTCGCAGTTACCAGTCACGTCAGTAGTACGGAAGTAGAACTGTGGACGGTAGCCTTTGAAGAACGGAGTATGACGACCGCCTTCTTCCTTGCTCAGAACGTATACTTCTGCGGTGAACTTGGTGTGCGGCTTAACGGTGCCTGGCTTAACCAGAACCTGGCCACGCTCAACATCGTCACGCTTGGTGCCGCGCAGCAGTACGCCGCAGTTCTCGCCAGCACGACCTTCGTCAAGCAGCTTGCGGAACATCTCAACGCCGGTGCAGGTAGTTTTCTGAGTATCGCGCAGACCAACGATCTCAACTTCTTCCTGAATGCGAACAACGCCACGCTCAACACGACCAGTCACAACAGTACCGCGACCCGAGATCGAGAATACGTCTTCGATTGGCATCAGGAACGGCTTGTCGATTGCACGCTCTGGCTCTGGGATGTAGGTATCCAGAGTCTCTACCAGACGCTTAACAGCGGTGGTACCCATTTCGTTGTCGTCTTGGCCGTTCAGAGCCATCAGAGCCGAACCGATGATGATTGGAGTGTCATCACCTGGGAAGTCATAAGTACTCAGCAGGTCGCGAACTTCCATCTCAACCAGTTCCAGCAGCTCAGCGTCGTCAACCATGTCAGCCTTGTTCAGGAAGACAACGATGTACGGAACGCCTACCTGACGGGACAGCAGGATGTGCTCACGAGTCTGTGGCATCGGACCATCAGCGGCCGAGCAAACCAGGATCGCGCCATCCATCTGGGCAGCACCGGTGATCATGTTTTTTACGTAGTCGGCGTGACCTGGGCAGTCAACGTGCGCGTAGTGACGCACGGCCGAATCGTATTCAACGTGAGAAGTGTTGATGGTGATACCACGAGCTTTCTCTTCCGGGGCGCTATCGATCTTGTCGAAGTCAACCTTGGCCGAACCGAAAACTTCGGAACAAACGCGAGTCAGAGCAGCAGTCAGAGTGGTTTTACCGTGGTCAACGTGACCGATGGTGCCAACGTTGACGTGCGGTTTTTTACGTTCAAATTTTTCTTTAGCCACGACAATTAACTCCTAGCCTAAAGGGGAGACTGAATCAGCCTTGTTTTTTAACGAGAGCTTCGACGATGTTCGACGGAGCTTCGGCGTATTTGGAGAATTCCATGGAGTAGCTCGCGCGACCCTGAGACATGGAACGAACGTCAGTTGCATAACCGAACATTTCACCCAGCGGCACTTCAGCACGGATAACCTTGCCGGACACCGAGTCATCCATACCCTGAATCAGACCACGACGACGGTTCAGGTCACCCATCACGTCACCCATGTAGTCCTCTGGGGTTACTACTTCAACCTTCATGATCGGCTCAAGCACAACACCGCCACCCTTCTGGGCCAGCTGCTTGGTCGCCATGGAGGCTGCCACCTTGAACGCCATCTCGTTGGAGTCGACGTCATGGTAGGAACCATCGAACACGGTAGCCTTCAGGCCGATCAGCGGATAACCGGCAACGATGCCGTTCTTCATCTGCTCTTCGATACCCTTCTGGATAGCCGGGATGTATTCCTTAGGAACCACACCACCAACAACTTCGTTGGTGAAGACCAGACCTTCGGTGATGTTGCCGTTCGCATCGACGTCCGGCTCCGAGAAACGGATCCAGCAGTGACCGAATTGACCGCGACCGCCAGATTGACGAACGAACTTGCCTTCGATCTCAATGTTGCTCTTGCTGATCTTCTCGCGGTACGAAACCTGCGGCTTACCGATGTTGGCCTCAACGTTGAATTCACGACGCATACGGTCAACAAGGATATCCAGGTGCAGCTCGCCCATACCAGAGATGATGGTCTGACCAGTCTCTTCGTCGGTCTTGACGCGGAACGACGGATCTTCCTGAGCCAGCTTGCCCAGTGCGATACCCATCTTTTCCTGGTCCTGCTTGGTTTTCGGCTCTACCGCTACCGAAATCACAGGCTCAGGGAAGTCCATACGCTCAAGAATGATCTGCTTGTCGAGATCGCACAGAGTGTCACCAGTGGTGACGTCCTTCATGCCGATCAGGGCAGCGATGTCGCCTGCACGTACTTCCTTGATCTCTTCACGCTGGTTGGCGTGCATCTGCACCATACGACCAACGCGCTCTTTCTTGCCCTTGACCGAGTTGATCACGGAGTCGCCCGAACTCAGGAAGCCCGAGTAAACGCGCACGAAAGTCAGAGTACCAACGAACGGGTCAGTAGCGATCTTGAATGCCAGAGCCGAGAACGGTTCCGAATCGTCAGCATGACGCTCGTCGTAATCCGCTTCTACCAGCTCTTCCTTCGGCTTCTCGATGAGATCCGGGTGGATACCTTTGATCGCAGGGATCTCGGTAGGAGCAGGCAGGAAGTCGATAACGGCGTCGAGAACCAGGGGAACACCCTTGTTCTTGAACGAAGAACCACAGACAGCCGGAACGATCTCGCTAGCCAGGGTGCGCGCACGCAGGCCGGCCTTGATCTCTTCGACAGTCAGGTCACCTTCTTCAAGGTACTTGTTCATCAGCTCTTCGTTGGCTTCAGCAGCAGCTTCAACCATGTTGGAGCGCCACTCGTTAGCCAGGTCCAGCATATCGGCAGGAATTTCTTCCTCACGATAAGTAGTACCTTTGTCGTCGTCGTTCCAGTAGATAGCCTTCATCTTGATCAGATCAACCTGACCTTCGAAGTTATCTTCAGAGCCGATAGCCAGCTGAACAGGAACCGGGGTGTGACCCAGACGGTTCTTGATCTGACCAACAACGCGCAGGAAGTTAGCACCAGCACGGTCCATCTTGTTCACGTAAACAATACGTGGAACGCCGTATTTGTTGGCTTGACGCCATACGGTTTCAGACTGAGGCTCAACACCGGAAGTACCGCAGAACACAACGACCGCACCGTCGAGTACGCGCAGCGAACGCTCTACTTCAATGGTGAAGTCAACGTGGCCCGGGGTATCGATAACGTTTACACGATAGTTATCGAATTGGCCGCGCGAACCCTTCCAGAAAGTAGTTACAGCAGCGGAGGTAATGGTAATACCACGCTCCTGCTCCTGCACCATCCAGTCTGTGGTAGCAGCGCCGTCATGCACCTCACCCATCTTATGGCTGAGACCTGTGTAAAACAGGATCCGCTCGGTAGTGGTAGTCTTGCCCGCGTCAACGTGGGCACAGATACCAATGTTACGGTAGCGGTTGATTGCTGTAGTACGAGCCATAAAGCCCTCGCAAATTGAATGATGCTGATATTAGAAGCGGTAGTGCGAGAAAGCCTTGTTGGCTTCAGCCATACGGTGTACGTCTTCACGCTTCTTAACTGCAGCACCCTTGCCTTCGGCAGCGTCCAGCAGTTCGCCAGCCAAACGCAGAGCCATAGACTTCTCACCGCGCTTGCGCGCGAAGTCTACCAACCAGCGCATTGCCAGAGCATTACGACGGGACGGACGAACTTCGACCGGAACCTGGTAAGTAGCACCGCCTACACGGCGCGACTTCACTTCGACCAGCGGAGCGATGGCGTCGAGAGCTTTCTCGAAGATTTCCAGGGGATCGCTGTTCTTGCGTTCCTTAACTTTTTCCAGCGCACCATAAACGATACGTTCGGCAACGGCTTTCTTGCCGCTTTCCATTACGTGGTTCATGAATTTTGCGAGGATCTGGCTTCCGTATTTCGGATCGTCCAGAATCTCACGCTTGGCTGCTACGCGACGTCTTGGCATTGATAAGCCCTCAAACGGTCTTCAGGTTAGCTCGGGACAGTTGATCCAATGGACGCGTGCCCGACCTTACTCTTATCGACTCAATATAATTAAAAACTGCAAAACGGCCGATTACTTCGGACGCTTGGTACCGTACTTCGAACGACCTTGGTTACGACCTTTAACGCCGGAAGTATCCAGGGAGCCGCGAACGGTGTGATAACGAACACCTGGCAAGTCTTTTACACGGCCGCCGCGAATCAGTACGACGCTGTGCTCTTGCAGGTTGTGGCCTTCACCGCCGATGTACGAGGAAACCTCGAAACCGTTGGTCAGGCGCACACGGCATACTTTACGCAGTGCCGAGTTAGGTTTTTTCGGCGTAGTGGTATACACGCGAGTGCACACGCCACGACGTTGCGGGCAGTTCTGCAGCGCAGGCACGTCGGATTTCTCGACGATACGCTTACGCGGCTGACGTACCAGCTGGTTGATAGTTGCCATCTACTAGCTCCACTGTTGTCTTGCGACGCTATTGTCTTGCAAGAAAAGCAAAATGGCAGGAACGAATTCCCGCCAAATTTAGGGGTACAAGAGTCTAAAGAGGATCTTGTCCCCAGTCAAGGCAAGGCCCCGACCTCCCCCTCCGCTGAACCAAGGCAAAACTGCCTAGATCCGACGAACGGGGCTGCCAGGGCCCAGTCTTTCTATCGCAGAACTCAGTTACCGCTTGAGTTCAGCGCTTCGGTCAGTGCAGCTTCCACTTCACTGGCGCTTACGCGCAGCGGCTTGTCGAGTTCACGGCGGCGCTTGCGCTCGCTGTGATAGGCCAAACCGGTACCGGCTGGGATCAGACGACCCACAACCACGTTTTCTTTCAGGCCGCGCAGGTAATCGCGCTTGCCGGTTACCGCTGCTTCGGTCAGTACGCGAGTGGTCTCCTGGAAGGAGGCCGCCGAGATGAACGACTCAGTGGACAACGACGCCTTGGTGATACCCAGCAACACACGAGTGAACTTGGAAACGAATTTGTCGTCGCCAGCCAGACGCTCGTTCTCTACCAATACGTGAGTCAGTTCCATCTGGTCGCCCTTGATGAAACTGGAATCGCCGGATTCAGCGATTTCAACTTTACGCAGCATCTGACGCAGGATGGTCTCGATGTGCTTATCGTTGATCTTCACGCCTTGCAGACGGTAAACGTCCTGGATCTCGTTAACGATGTACTTGGCCAGCGCACTCACACCCAGCAGACGCAGGATGTCGTGTGGATCGCTCGGGCCGTCGGAGATAACTTCGCCGCGGTTTACCTGTTCGCCTTCGAACACGTTCAGGTGACGCCACTTCGGAATCAGCTCTTCATACGGATCGCTACCGTCGTTCGGGGTAATGACCAGACGGCGCTTGCCTTTGGTCTCTTTACCGAACGCGATGGTGCCGCTGACTTCAGCCAGAATCGACGCTTCTTTCGGACGACGAGCTTCGAACAAGTCGGCAACACGCGGCAGACCACCGGTGATGTCACGGGTCTTCGAAGTTTCTTGCGGGATACGCGCGATAACATCACCGATCGCGATCTTCGCACCATCCGCTACACCGACCAGGGCGTTGGCTGGCAGGAAGTACTGAGCGATTACGTCAGTGCCTGGCAGCAACAAGTCCTTGCCGTTGTCATCGACCATCTTAACGGCAGGACGGATATCCTTGCCGGCAGCTGGACGATCTTTCGCGTCGAGTACTTCAATGTTGGTCATACCGGTCAATTCGTCAGTCTGACGCTTGATCGTGATGCCTTCTTCCATGCCCACGTAGGTCACGGTACCTTTCATTTCGGTAACGATTGGGTGAGTGTGCGGATCCCACTTGGCCACGATTGCGCCAGCGTCGACCTTGTCACCTTCTTTAACCGAAATCACAGCACCGTACGGCAGCTTGTAACGCTCACGCTCACGACCGTAGTCATCAGCGATTGCCAGCTCACCGGAACGGGACACAGCAACCAGGTGGCCATCCACTCGCTCAACGTGCTTCAGGTTGTGCAGACGGACAGTACCGCCATTTTTCACCTGAACGCTGTCGGCTGCGGAGGTCCGGCTTGCCGCACCACCAATGTGGAACGTACGCATGGTCAGCTGGGTACCTGGCTCACCGATGGACTGGGCAGCGATAACGCCGACAGCTTCACCGATATTCACCTGGTGACCACGAGCCAAGTCACGGCCGTAGCACTTGGCGCAGATGCCGTAACGGGTTTCACAGCTGATTGGCGAACGCACGATCACTTCGTCGATGCTGTTCAGCTCGATGAACTCGACCCACTTCTCGTCAACCAGAGTGCCAGCAGGAACGATAACGTCCTCGGTGCCCGGCTTGAATACGTCACGAGCGATAACACGGCCCAATACGCGCTCACCCAACGGCTCTACAACATCACCGCCTTCAATGTGCGGAGTCATCAGCAGGCCATGTTCGGTGCCGCAATCGATCTCGGTTACAACCAGATCCTGCGCCACGTCTACCAGACGACGAGTCAGGTAACCGGAGTTCGCAGTTTTCAACGCGGTATCCGCCAAACCTTTACGAGCACCGTGAGTCGAGATGAAGTACTGGAGTACGCTCAAACCTTCACGGAAGTTCGCAGTAATCGGCGTTTCGATGATGGAGCCGTCCGGCTTGGCCATCAGACCACGCATACCGGCCAGCTGACGGATCTGCGCAGCAGAACCCCGTGCGCCGGAGTCGGCCATCATGTACATCGAGTTGAACGATTCTTGCTCGACCTCGTCACCATGACGGTCGATGACTTTCTCTTTCGAGAGGTTGGCCATCATTGCCTTGGAGACTTCGTCGTTCGCTTTCGACCAAAGGTCGATCACTTTGTTGTACTTCTCACCCTGGGTTACCAGGCCGGAGGCGTACTGACTTTCGATTTCTTTCACTTCGTCGGTAGCAGCACCGATGATGCGAGCCTTTTCATCCGGAATAACGAAGTCGTTAACACCGATGGAAACGCCGGAAATGGTCGAGTAGGCAAAACCGGTGTACATCAACTGGTCAGCGAAGATCACGGTCTCTTTCAGACCAACCACGCGGTAGCACTGGTTGATAAGCTTGGAGATCGCCTTTTTCTTCATCGGCAGGTTGACGACGTCAAAGGACAGGCCTTTAGGCACAACCTGGAACAGCAAAGCACGGCCGACAGTGGTGTCGACGATACGGGTACCGCTCACGCTGCCGCCATCACGATCGTTTACGGTTTCGTTGATACGAACCTTGATCTTAGCGTGCAGGGCAGCTTCGCCGGCGCGGAATACGCGGTCGACTTCCTGCAAGTCAGCAAAGATACGACCTTCGCCTTTGGCGTTGATCGCTTCACGAGTCATGTAGTACAGACCCAATACAACGTCCTGCGAAGGAACGATGATTGGCTCACCGTTGGCTGGCGACAGAATGTTATTGGTCGACATCATCAACGCACGCGCTTCCAGCTGGGCTTCCAGTGTCAGCGGTACGTGCACGGCCATTTGGTCGCCGTCGAAGTCGGCGTTGTACGCAGCACAGACCAGAGGGTGCAGCTGGATAGCCTTACCTTCGATCAGTACCGGTTCAAACGCCTGGATACCCAGACGGTGAAGGGTCGGTGCACGGTTGAGGAGAACCGGGTGTTCGCGAATCACTTCAGCGAGAACGTCCCAAACCTCTGGCAGTTCGCGCTCGACCATTTTCTTGGCCGCTTTAATGGTGGTCGCGAGACCGCGCATTTCCAGCTTGCCGAAGATGAATGGCTTGAACAGCTCGAGTGCCATCTTCTTAGGCAGACCGCACTGGTGCAGACGCAGGGTCGGGCCTACGGTAATTACCGAACGACCGGAGTAGTCAACACGCTTACCGAGCAAGTTCTGACGGAAACGACCTTGCTTACCCTTGATCATGTCAGCCAAGGATTTCAGAGGACGCTTGTTGGAACCGGTGATAGCGCGGCCACGACGACCGTTGTCGAGCAACGCATCGACAGCTTCTTGCAACATACGCTTTTCGTTGCGCACGATGATGTCCGGAGCGGACAGATCAAGCAGGCGCTTCAAACGGTTGTTACGGTTGATCACTCGACGATACAGATCGTTGAGGTCGGAAGTCGCGAAGCGACCGCCATCCAGCGGGACCAGTGGACGCAGATCTGGCGGCAGAACCGGCAGAACGGTCAGCACCATCCATTCTGGCAAGTTGCCGGAACCCTGGAAGGCCTCCATCAACTTCAGACGCTTGGACAGCTTCTTGATTTTGGTTTCCGAGTTGGTTTGCGGAATTTCTTCACGCAGACGGCCAATCTCGTGTTCCAGGTCGATAGCGTGCAGCAGTTCACGGACAGCTTCGGCACCCATACGGGCGTCGAAATCGTCGCCGAACTCTTCCAGCGCTTCGAAGTACTGCTCGTCGTTCAGCAGCTGACCTTTTTCAAGGGTGGTCATGCCTGGATCGATAACGACATAGCTCTCGAAGTAGAGAACGCGTTCGATATCACGCAGGGTCATGTCCATCAGCAGGCCGATACGGGACGGCAGCGATTTCAGGAACCAGATGTGGGCAACCGGCGAAGCCAGTTCGATGTGCGCCATGCGCTCACGACGAACCTTGGCCAGTGCGACTTCAACGCCGCACTTCTCGCAGATCACGCCGCGATGCTTCAAGCGCTTGTACTTACCGCACAGGCACTCGTAATCCTTTACCGGGCCAAAGATCTTGGCGCAGAACAGGCCGTCACGCTCAGGCTTGAACGTACGGTAGTTGATGGTTTCCGGCTTTTTAACTTCACCGAACGACCACGAACGGATCATCTCAGGCGAGGCCAATCCAATACGGATGGCGTCGAACTCTTCGACTTGACCCTGGTTTTTCAGCAAATTCAGTAGGTCTTTCAAGGCCTTTCCTCCTGGCGGAGCAGAGAGCGGGCAATCCTGCCCCGCTCTCGATTCGCGTCACGTGTTATTCGGTTTCCAGATCGATATCGATGCCGAGGGAACGAATTTCTTTGATCAACACGTTGAAGGACTCGGGCATGCCCGGCTCCATACGGTGATCGCCGTCCACGATGTTTTTGTACATCTTGGTACGACCGTTCACATCGTCCGACTTCACTGTGAGCATTTCTTGCAGAGTGTATGCAGCACCGTATGCTTCCAGTGCCCAGACCTCCATCTCCCCGAAACGCTGACCACCGAACTGCGCCTTACCACCCAGCGGCTGCTGAGTAACCAGGCTGTACGAACCGGTAGAACGAGCGTGCATCTTGTCGTCTACCAAGTGGTTCAGTTTCAGCATGTACATGTAGCCAACGGTAACTGGACGCTCGAACTTGTTGCCGGTACGGCCATCGGTCAGCTGCATCTGGCCGCTTTCTGGCAGGTCTGCCAGTTTCAGCATGGCCTTGATTTCGCTTTCCTTGGCACCGTCGAACACCGGAGTGGCCATCGGTACGCCGCCGCGCAGGTTTTTCGCCAGATCCAGGATCTCCTGGTCGGAGAAGCTGTCCAGGTCTTCGTTACGACCGCCGATCTGGTTGTAGATCTCGTCCAGGAAGGTACGCAGCTCTGCGACCTTACGCTGCTCTTCGACCATGCGGTTGATCTTCTCGCCCAGACCTTTAGCCGCGAGGCCCAGGTGAGTTTCGAGAATCTGACCAACGTTCATACGCGAAGGTACGCCCAGCGGGTTGAGGACTACATCGACCGGGGTGCCATTGGCATCGTGCGGCATGTCTTCAACCGGCATGATCACGGAGACCACACCCTTGTTACCGTGACGACCGGCCATCTTGTCACCCGGCTGGATGCGACGACGGATTGCCAGGTAGACCTTGACGATCTTCAGCACGCCTGGAGCCAGGTCATCGCCCTGCTGCAGTTTGCGCTTCTTGTCTTCGAACTTGTCGTCCAGCAGACGGCGGCGATCAACGATATAGGCCTGGGCCTTCTCGAGCTGCTCGTTCAGAGCATCTTCAGCCATGCGCAGTTTGAACCACTGGCCGTGCTCAAGACCGTCGAGGACCTCGTCGGTGATTTCCTGACCTTTCTTCAGGCCAGCGCCGCCTTCGGCTTTATGACCGACCAGAGCGGAACGCAGACGTTCGAAAGTCGCGCCTTCAACGATACGGAACTCCTCGTTGAGGTCCTTGCGGATCTCGTCGAGCTGGCTCTTCTCGATGGACAGAGCACGAGCATCACGCTCTACACCGTCACGAGTGAAGACCTGTACGTCGATGACAGTACCTTTGGTACCAGTAGGAACGCGCAGGGAAGTGTCTTTAACGTCGCTGGCCTTTTCACCGAAGATCGCACGCAGCAGTTTTTCTTCCGGAGTCAGCTGGGTCTCGCCTTTCGGAGTGACCTTGCCCACCAGGATGTCGCCTGCGCCAACTTCAGCACCTACATAAACAATACCGGCTTCGTCCAGCTTGTTCAGTGCAGCCTCACCCACGTTCGGGATGTCCGCAGTGATTTCCTCTGGGCCAAGCTTGGTGTCACGAGCCACGCAGGTCAGTTCCTGGATGTGGATCGTGGTGAAGCGGTCTTCCTGAACCACACGCTCGGACAGGCAGATGGAGTCTTCGAAGTTGAAGCCGTTCCACGCCATGAACGCGATGCGCATATTCTGACCCAGAGCCAGCTCACCCATGTCGGTGGACGGACCGTCAGCCATGATGTCGCTGCGCTGAACCCGATCACCTTTGCTAACCAGCGGACGCTGGTTGATGCAGGTGTTCTGGTTGGAGCGGGTGTACTTGGTCAGGTTGTAGATGTCGACACCGGCTTCACCAGTTTCAACTTCGTCATCGGCAACACGAACCACGATACGACTGGCATCGACCGAGTCGATCACGCCGCCACGACGAGCCACGACGCAAACGCCGGAGTCACGAGCAACGTTACGCTCCATGCCGGTACCTACCAGCGGCTTGTCGGCACGCAGAGTCGGTACAGCCTGACGCTGCATGTTAGAACCCATCAACGCACGGTTGGCGTCGTCGTGCTCGAGGAACGGAATCAGCGATGCGGCAACCGAAACTACCTGCTTCGGCGAAACGTCCATCAAAGTGACGTCTTCTGGCGCTTTGACGGTGAACTCGTTCAGGTGACGAACAGCTACCAGCTCATCGATCAGATGACCTTTGTCGTTCATGGTCGCCGAAGCCTGCGCGATCACGTGATCGGCCTCTTCAATAGCGGACAGGAACACGATCTCGTCGGTTACCAGCGCATCTTTCACCACACGGTACGGGCTCTCGAGGAAACCGTACTGGTTGGTGCGCGCGTAGGCCGCCAAGGAGTTGATCAGACCGATGTTCGGACCTTCCGGCGTTTCAATCGGGCATACACGACCGTAGTGAGTCGGGTGTACGTCACGAACTTCAAAGCCTGCGCGCTCACGAGTCAAACCGCCCGGGCCGAGTGCAGAGACACGACGCTTGTGGGTAATCTCGGACAGCGGGTTGTTCTGGTCCATGAACTGGGACAGCTGGCTGGAACCGAAAAACTCTTTCACTGCCGCAGCCACTGGCTTGGCATTGATCAAGTCTTGCGGCATCAGGCCTTCGCTTTCAGCCATCGACAGACGTTCTTTGACCGCACGCTCAACACGCACCAGACCAACGCGGAACTGGTTCTCGGCCATTTCGCCAACACAGCGAACACGACGGTTACCCAAGTGGTCGATGTCGTCGACGATGCCCTTACCATTACGGATGTCGACCAGAGTCTTCAGAACCGCAACGATATCTTCTTTGCACAGTACGCCCGAACCTTCGATCTCGGTACGACCGATACGACGGTTGAACTTCATCCGGCCAACGGCGGAGAGGTCATAGCGCTCAGGGCTGAAGAACAGGTTATTGAACAGAGTCTCGGCAGCATCTTTGGTTGGCGGCTCGCCAGGACGCATCATCCGATAGATCTCGACCAGTGCTTCCAATTGGTTGCTGGTGGAGTCGATCTTCAGAGTGTCGGAAACGAACGGACCGCAATCGATGTCGTTGGTGTACAGAGTTTCGATGCGAACAACCTGGGACTTGGCAATTTTTGCCAGGATCTCGGTGTTCAGCTCGGTATTGCACTCTGCCAGGATCTCGCCGGTAGCCGGGTGCACGATGACCTTGGCAGTGGTACGACCCAGGACGTAGTCCAGAGGCACGTCCAATTCCTTGATACCGGCTTTTTCCAGCTGGTTGATGTGGCGAGCAGTGATACGACGACCCTGCTCGACAATAACCTTGCCCTTGTCATCCAGGATATCCAGAACAGCAATTTCACCACGCAGGCGCTGAGGCACCAGCTCCAGGCTCAAGGTCTCGCCTTTCACGTGGAATACGTTGGTGGTGTAGAAAGCGTCCAGCACTTCTTCAGTGGTGTAGCCCAGCGCGCGCAGCAACACCGACGCAGGCAATTTGCGACGACGGTCGATACGAACAAACACGCAGTCTTTCGGGTCGAACTCGAAGTCCAACCACGAACCGCGGTAAGGAATGATGCGCGCGGAGTACAGCAGCTTACCGGAGCTGTGCGTCTTGCCACGGTCGTGGTCGAAGAATACGCCAGGAGAACGGTGCAGCTGGGAAACAATTACACGCTCGGTACCGTTGATTACGAAGGTACCGTTCTCAGTCATCAGGGGGATTTCACCCATGTAGACTTCTTGCTCTTTGATGTCCTTGATCGCTTTGTTCGACGATTCTTTGTCGAAAATGATCAGACGAACTTTTACCCGCAAAGGTACGGCGTAAGTTACGCCACGCAACACGCATTCTTTAACATCAAACGCCGGTTCGCCCAGGCGATAACCGACATACTCCAACGCAGCATTGCCGGAGTAGCTGATGATCGGGAAAACGGATTTGAAGGCCGCATGCAGGCCCACGTCGCGGAACTGATCTTTAGTCGCTCCCGCTTGCAAGAATTCACGATACGAATCCAGCTGGATGGCCAGGAGGTACGGCACATCCATGACGTCCGGCAACTTGCTAAAGTCCTTGCGGATACGTTTTTTCTCAGTATATGAGTAAGCCATCAGCGTTCCCCAGCTTGGTCACCTGCTTATTCGGCTCCTCCCGACGGGAGCAGCCAGAAAATCGTGCAAACCCTTTGGTTTGCTCCACCACACAGGGTGGGTTACAGCACGTTAAAGGCACCGACCCAGTCGGCTGCCAATAACGGAAAAAGGCCGGTGGCAAAAGCCACCAGCCATCAGCCGTTCGCTTGACGCTTGGGCTGGAGACACAAAGTCGATGCTTACTTGAGCTCGACTTTAGCGCCTGCTTCTTCCAGAGTTGCTTTGGCTTTTTCAGCTGCTTCTTTAGCAACAGCTTCCAGAACCATGGCAGGAGCGCCGTCAACTACAGCCTTGGCTTCTTTCAAGCCCAGACCGGTCAGCTCACGTACAGCCTTGATCACGTTAACTTTCTTCTCGCCAGCTTCGGTCAGCATGACGTTGAATTCAGTTTGTTCTTCAACAACGGCAGCGGCAGCAGCTGGGCCAGCAGAGGCAACAGCAGCGGTAACGCCGAAGGTTTCTTCCATAGCTTTGATCAGTTCAACAACTTCCAGAACGGTTTTCTGGCCGATTGCTTCGATGATTTGCTCGTTAGTCAGAGACATGACTATAAATTCCTGTATTGGGGTGACAGCCTACGCAGCCATCAAATTAAACATATGATTTTGAAAGGGCTTGCAGTGCCTTAGGCAGCAGCAGCTTCTTTCTGGTCGCGAATAGCCGCCAGAGTACGAGCCAGCTTGCTGGTAGCGCCTTGGATCACGCTCATCAGCTTTGCAATAGCTTCGTCGCGAGTTGGCAGCGAAGCCAACACGTCGATCTCGTTTGCTGCGAGGTACTTGCCCTCGAACGCAGCTGCCTTGATCTCGAACTTGTCCTGACCCTTTGCGAACTCTTTGAAAATACGAGCAGCAGCGCCCGGATGTTCCTTGGAGAATGCAATCAGGGTAGGGCCGACGAACGCGTCGTTGAGCACGTCATATTGAGTGCCTTCAACAGCGCGCTTGAGCAGTGTGTTACGTACGACACGTACATAAACACCAGCTTCGCGGGCCTCTTTACGGAGTCCGGTCATAGCGCTTACTGTCACACCACGGGCATCAGCCACGACAGCAGACAGAGCGGCTTTGGCAGCCTCGTTGACTTCAGCGACGATGGCCTTCTTGTCTTCGAGTTTAATTGCCACGGGTTTAACTCCTGCTTGTTACCGTTTCATCCAACCGAGGCTGGATGTCGTTTTGGTGTCTGATTCGGTAAGGAACCGGGAGCACCATCTGCGTAGGCTTGATGGTTTAAGACTTGCGTCGCCTACGGTCTTGGATAGCCCCCGCCAGGCAGGGACCCCAATCTTTCAGCTGGCGCAATCGCTTGCACCAGCTTGTGTCTTATACGTCCAGCGAACCTTGGTCGATGACCAGGCCTGGGCCCATAGTGGTGCTCAGAGTAACGCGCTTGACGTAGATACCTTTCGAGGAGGCCGGCTTGATACGCTTAAGATCAGCGATCAGGGCTTCAACGTTTTCCTTCAGCTTGACGGCGTCGAAGCCGACCTTGCCAACGGAGGTATGGATGATGCCGTTTTTGTCGGTACGGTAGCGAACCTGACCAGCTTTGGCGTTCTTAACTGCCGTAGCTACGTCTGGAGTCACGGTACCAACTTTCGGGTTAGGCATCAGGCCGCGAGGACCCAGAACCTGACCCAGCTGACCAACAACGCGCATTGCATCCGGGGAAGCAATAACTACGTCATAGTTCAGGTCGCCGCCTTTCATTTCGGCAGCCAGATCGTCCATACCTACGCGGTCTGCGCCGGCAGCCAGAGCAGCTTCAGCCGCTGGGCCCTGGGTGAACACAGCAACACGTACGGTCTTGCCAGTGCCGTGTGGCAGCACAGTAGCGCTACGAACAACCTGGTCAGATTTACGCGGGTCTACGCCCAGGTTCACAGCAACGTCTACGGACTCGCTGAACTTAACGGTCGACAGCTCGGTCAGGAGAGCGGCGGCGTCTACAAAGTTGTAGGCCTTGCCTGCTTCAATCTTGCCGGCGATAGCCTTTTGGCGCTTGGTCAGCTTAGCCATTACACACCCTCCACGTTAAGGCCCATGCTACGAGCAGAACCGGCGATAGTACGCACGGCTGCATCCATATCAGCTGCAGTCAGATCAGCGTTTTTGGTTTTCGCGATCTCTTCCAGCTGAGCACGGGTAACGGTGCCAACCTTAACGGTGTTCGGACGAGCGGAACCGCTAGTCAGACCAGCAGCTTTCTTCAGCAGAACCGAAGCAGGGGTGCTCTTAGTTTCGAAAGTGAAGCTGCGGTCACTGTAAACAGTGATGATCACAGGAGTCGGCAGACCCGGCTCAAGACCCTGAGTACGGGCGTTGAAGGCCTTGCAGAACTCCATGATGTTCACGCCGTGCTGACCCAGTGCTGGACCAACGGGCGGACTTGGGTTGGCCTGAGCGGCCTTAACTTGCAGCTTGATGTAAGCAGTAATCTTCTTAGCCATGAGGCACTCCAATTACGGGTTCAGACGCCTAAACAGGCTCCCCGGTTACTTGCGCGTTTATCCCAGTGACGACAAAACCCCACAGCCTAAGACTGTGGGGTATGGGATTCTCGTTCAGTTACGCCTTCTCGACCTGACTGAACTCTAGCTCTACCGGAGTAGAGCGACCGAAAATGAGTACGGCTACTTGGATCCGACTCTTCTCGTAGTTAACTTCTTCAACTGTGCCATTAAAGTCAGCAAATGGGCCGTCAGTAACACGGACCACCTCACCTGGCTCAAACAAGGTCTTAGGCTTGGGCTTGTCGCTACCATCAGCAACGCGACGCAGAATTGCTTCCGCCTCTTTATCAGTGATAGGAGCAGGCTTATCCGCAGTCCCACCAATGAAACCCATGACACGAGGAGTATCCTTGACTAAGTGCCAAGTACCCTCATTCATATCCATCTGAACCAGCACATAGCCTGGAAAGAACTTACGTTCACTTTTGCGCTTCTGGCCATTACGCATCTCAACCACTTCTTCAGTGGGAACCAGAATTTCGCCGAAGCCATCTTCCATGCCTGCCAGCTTCACACGCTCGACCAACGAGCGCATTACATGCTTCTCGTAACCCGAGTAAGCATGCACAACGTACCAACGCTTAGCCACGGGACACCCTTAGCCAACAATCAAGGAAACAAGCCAGCCGAGCAAGGAGTCTAACCCCCACAACAGCAACGCCATAACCAGAACCACAGCCACAACAATCAGAGTGGTCTGCGTGGTCTCTTGGCGAGTTGGCCATACGACTTTACGAATCTCAGTGCGAGCTTCCTTGACCAGAACAAAGAACGACTTACCCTTTGCAGTCTGCAAACCAACGAAGGCAGCAACAGCAGCAATGGCAAGCAGCGCCAAGACACGGTACAGGATCGGCGAAGCAGAGTAATACTGATTGCCAACAACACCAACAATCACCAAAGCAACCACAACGAGCCACTTGAGCAGATCGAAGCGAGAGCCTTGAGCTTCAGCCTTAGGAGTCATCTATGAAGATCCTGTGAAAAGAAAGCCAGACACATTGAGTGAATCTGGCAGGTCAGGAGGGAATCGAACCCCCAACCTACGGTTTTGGAGACCGTCGCTCTGCCAATTGAGCTACTGACCTAAAAACAAAATCAGGCCGACCATTATGTCGGCCCGATGGAGATATTTCAAGAACTTATTCGATGACTTTGGCTACGACGCCAGCGCCGACGGTACGACCGCCTTCACGAATAGCGAAACGCAGACCATCTTCCATCGCGATGGTTTTGATCAGGGTAACAACCATTTGGATGTTGTCACCTGGCATTACCATTTCAACGCCTTCTGGCAGCTCGCAGTTACCAGTCACGTCAGTAGTACGGAAGTAGAACTGTGGACGGTAGCCTTTGAAGAACGGAGTATGACGACCGCCTTCTTCCTTGCTCAGAACGTATACTTCTGCGGTGAACTTGGTGTGCGGCTTAACGGTGCCTGGCTTAACCAGAACCTGGCCACGCTCAACATCGTCACGCTTGGTGCCGCGCAGCAGTACGCCGCAGTTCTCGCCAGCACGACCTTCGTCAAGCAGCTTGCGGAACATCTCAACGCCGGTGCAGGTAGTTTTCTGAGTATCGCGCAGACCAACGATCTCAACTTCTTCCTGAATGCGAACAACGCCACGCTCAACACGACCAGTCACAACAGTACCGCGACCCGAGATCGAGAATACGTCTTCGATTGGCATCAGGAACGGCTTGTCGATTGCACGCTCTGGCTCTGGGATGTAGGTATCCAGAGTCTCTACCAGACGCTTAACAGCGGTGGTACCCATTTCGTTGTCGTCTTGGCCGTTCAGAGCCATCAGAGCCGAACCGATGATGATTGGAGTGTCATCACCTGGGAAGTCATAAGTACTCAGCAGGTCGCGAACTTCCATCTCAACCAGTTCCAGCAGCTCAGCGTCGTCAACCATGTCAGCCTTGTTCAGGAAGACAACGATGTACGGAACGCCTACCTGACGGGACAGCAGGATGTGCTCACGAGTCTGTGGCATCGGACCATCAGCGGCCGAGCAAACCAGGATCGCGCCATCCATCTGGGCAGCACCGGTGATCATGTTTTTTACGTAGTCGGCGTGACCTGGGCAGTCAACGTGCGCGTAGTGACGCACGGCCGAATCGTATTCAACGTGAGAAGTGTTGATGGTGATACCACGAGCCTTCTCTTCCGGGGCGCTATCGATCTTGTCGAAGTCAACCTTGGCCGAACCGAAAACTTCGGAACAAACGCGAGTCAAAGCAGCAGTCAGAGTGGTCTTACCGTGGTCAACGTGACCGATAGTACCCACGTTAACGTGCGGTTTTTTACGTTCGAACTTTTCCTTAGCCATCGAAATCACCCCTAGGAGAAGAATTAAGCAACCAACATAAGCCATTAAAACAAAGGCAGATATTTTCATATCTGCCTTGTTATATGGAGCTCTTGAGCGGATTTGAACCGCTGACCTCACCCTTACCAAGGGTGTGCTCTACCAACTGAGCTACAAGAGCGTAACACCTTGCAAAACCTGCAAACTTGGAGCGGGTAGCGGGAATCGAACCCGCATCATCAGCTTGGAAGGCTGAGGTTCTACCACTAAACTATACCCGCGGAGCCTGCAGCTCTCGCTAAATCTGGTGGAGGGGGAAGGATTCGAACCTTCGAAGTCGTAGACGTCAGATTTACAGTCTGATCCCTTTGGCCGCTCGGGAACCCCTCCTAAGCGAGGCAGCATTTTACATCATGCCACCCTTCTGTCAAGCATTTTCTCAATAAAATCTTGAGGTTAGCTGCGTTGACCTTACTCCACCGCTTTGACTTCAAGAAGTCTTCACTGCGGAGCGGGCGCCATTCTATGCAACCTATTCGACAGTTGCAACCCCCTCACACGGCATTATTTTATGTTTTAACTCATTGAATTCCTTAGCAAGGTTCTGCAGCTGAGGATCATCCAACAAATACTTACTCTCGGGAGATACCCGCAACCAAAAGCCCACAGAACCAGGAACACTCAAAGACTGCAATCGAACCTCTACCCCAAGCCCTACCAAACGCTGCTCAAGGGTCTGAGCCACCTCTCGACGAGTAAAGCCCCCCAGATAAAGACAGCTCGCATCTACCTCCCCACCCTTACCTTTATCGCGTCGCTCTACCGAGTCAGCGGACTCGCTCAGCAAGCGAATATCTTGTTGAGAACCACGATAAAGCGACAGCGGCATCACCTCTTTCGCCCGAAGCGGCGCCTCCTGCTGATGCCAGACGTAGTAAAAGCCATTGAGGACCAATAACAGCAGAAACAACCAACGCATAAGAACCTCAGGACAGAGGACAGGCCATAACCAACCCAACAAAGACCAGGTCAGACACAACCCGGCCTTGCGGTACCAACGCGACAACCAGGTCGGCGTCACCGCCGGCGAGAAAGACTGCACCCCCTCCCCCAGCACCCTCGCACCAACTTCAACTACATCAGCACAAATCCCTGCAACATCAGTGAACAACCACGTCTCACCATCATTGGCCTTCCTGGCGCAGAGCCCAAGAGCACACTCTCAGCCGAGAGATCGTCATAACAGATTCGGCGAGTATTGGGACGCAACTGATTACGTATGAGGAGCACCTCCGGATAAATAAATCCTCTCAGATGCTCACCTCAGAAAAAATATTTACCAGACTTACAATCATCACCCGCTATTTTATAAATCTATTGCCGCAGTCAAGCTCAGGAATCATCACGCAGCCTCAGGCTTAACTCACCACCGCTATACACCCGCTCCTCACCTTCGACACTCAAGCACAAAGCCCCCTGGCGATCGATACCCATCACCACGCCATCGACTTTATTTACGCCCGCGATCAAAGATACAGCCCTCCCCTGCCAGAGATGGTTTTGCTCCCATTCCTCTCGGATAGCAGGGAATCCTTTCAACTGATGGCGCTCCAAATAAGAAGCAAGGATCTCACCCAGACGGGCAACCAGTTGATTGCGATCAGCCATCCTGCCGGACTCCAACCTTACTGAAGTCCATTCCTGATCAACCTCTTCAACATTCTGCATATTCACATTGATCCCAATGCCCAGGACCACGTGACATACATCCGCAGGATCACCTACCAACTCCAAAAGTATGCCGGCGATCTTCTTCTGCCCTACCAAAACATCATTAGGCCACTTCAGCCCCGCGCCCAGAACTCCAAACTCTCGCAGGGCATGCATAACAGCAAGTCCCACAACCAAACTGAGCCCTTCCAGCTGTCGCATGCCACCTTCAACGCGCAGCACAAGGCTGTAATAAATATTTTCGGCAAAAGGACTGATCCACTTACGACCACGCCGCCCTCGCCCCGCCGTTTGACGCTCAGCTAGAACCACAAAGGGGGAGGAGCACCCGCGAGCAATGGATCGCAGCGCCTCCGCGTTTGTCGAGTCGATAGAGTCGAAAACCTGGACGCCCCAAGTACTCCCAGGAGAGTATTTGGCAATCTCTGCAGCGCCCAATAAGATGATTGGAGAGGCCAGCTGATACCCACGACCTCGCACCTTATGAATGACGAGCCCCAGTTCAGTCTCAAGAAGCTGTAATTGCTTCCATATAGCACTACGACTGATACCCAGCGCCTCCCCAAGGGCTTGCCCCGAGTGAAATCGCCCATCCTTAAGAAGCTCTAACAACGTTAACATGCAAGTTCCGCCCCTTAATGAGGCAGGCATGATAGCTACGCCGAAAGCCATTGCATAGAAATCACCACCAGCATGGGGCAAGGTAAAAAACGCCAAGAGCCAGCAACAGAGCTTTTTCTCGGGCAAAACAAAACCCCAACTGCTTTCGCAATTGGGGTTTCGGAATTTAATCTTGACGATGACCTACTCTCGCATGGGGAAACCCCACACTACCATCGGCGATGCATCGTTTCACTACTGAGTTCGGGATGGGATCAGGTGGTTCCAACGCTCTATGGTCGTCAAGAAATTCGGTAGCCAGCTCGTTTACCTTACGGTC